>JASLCM010000145.1 GCA_030151845.1 Bacteroides sp. | reverse complement strand
AGCTAAGTAATCGTTTACCAATTTCTCTACATCTCCAGAACAGCCACGCACAACTTTTATCTGGTTTTTTTGAAGTACGTTTTTCGCACCATCTCCCATACTACCAGCAAGCATAACTTCTACTCCCATCTCATGTAGAACAGGGGCAATGCCCGATTTACACCCACAGCCTTGTGGAGACTCTAATCTTTTTTTCTCTACTACTTTTCCATCCTTTACAGTAAAAAGCGTATAATACGCACAATGTCCAAAGTGATCATCCACCTTGTTCTCTTTTGTTGGAACTGCTATTATCATGTTCTATTAAGTTTAAACGCAAACAGCCTGTTTGCAATAACAAACAGGCGTTCACTTGATTTGTGTATGAATTATTTTCCTAGTTTACTTTCAACCTCTTCTTTAGAGATTTTCTTAGTACAGAAGAACCAATCGTGACAAGTAACATTTTCCTCGTCTCCCTTCATTCTTGTCTCTGCTACATCCATTGTTCCTGCAGGTGGTACGATAACCTCTTCTCCTGGCCTCCAATCTGCAGGAAGGGCTACACCAAAGTTATCTACTGTTTGTAGACCAATAAGTACTCGCTTTAACTCATCAAAGTTTCTACCTAAAGACAATGGGTAGTAAATAATTGTACGAATCACATCTTCTGGATCGATAAAGAAGACTGCTCTCACCGCTTGAGTTGAACTCTCACCCGGTTGTATCATACCATATTTATTTGCAACCTCCATAGAGATGTCTTCAATCAAAGGGAAATTCACTTTTAAATTTTTCATTCCCTTAAATTCGATCTTCTCTTCAATGGTTCTAAGCCAAGCGATATGACTATGCAACCCGTCTACAGAAAGTCCTACAAGCTGACAGTTAAGATCTTCAAACTCTTTGCTCATTGAAGCAAACGTCATAAATTCTGAAGTACAAACAGGAGTAAAATCGGCTGGATGACTAAATAGAATCTTCCATTTTCCTGAGTAGTCTGAAGGGAAATTCACATTTCCTTGTGTACTAGCTGCAGTAAATGAAGGAGCTTTATCACCTATTCTTGGCATTACGTTCATTGTTGTTACCTCTTGTTGTTCCATAATTCGTTGTTTTTATTTGTTATTTTATTTTTCTTATTTCTATTTACAAAACAAAGATAAGGCCTCTTTGTTCATTTATCAAACAGATAATTTCTATCTTTGCATTGATAAAATCAATAACATGACTTTACAACAACTCAACTACATTGTAGCCGTAGATCACTACCGCCACTTTGGGGATGCCGCTAATGCATGTGGGGTGACTCAGTCCACTCTCAGCTCCATGATTCAGAAACTAGAAATAGAACTGGATGTTACCATTTTCGATAGAAGTAGTCAGCCTGTAAAACCAACATCACTGGGAGAAGAGCTCATTAACCAAGCTAAAATTGTACTATACAACGCCTCTCAGCTCAAAGAAATTGTACATTTAGAGAAAAAGCTTGGTCAAGGAAAAATCAGACTGGGAATTATTCCAACGGTTGCTCCTTATATCTTGCCCTCTCTTTTTAAGCAAATGCTAACCAAGCATCCACAAGTAGAACTTGAAGTTTCTGAAATGAGAACTGTACGCCTCATAAAGAAACTAGAGCGTGCAGAGTTAGATATGGCACTTCTTGCTACTCCATTGAACAAACCTAACCTGCTCGAAATCCCCCTCTATTACGAAAAGTTTTATGCATATATTTCTCCTACACATCCCTTATTTAGCCAAGAAACTGTGGCCTCATCAGACTTAACAGATGACCAAATGTGGGTGTTAAAAGAGGGACACTGCCTACGAGACCAGGTCTTCAATTTTTGTAAAACAGAGTCTCACTATCTTCCCATGTATGAAGCAGGAAGTATTGATACTCTTGTTCGTATAGTCGATTTAAATGGAGGATATACCATTATCCCACAGCTGCATATCGATCTTTTAAAGAAGTGCCAAAAAAGGAACATAAGAAAATTAAAATCTCCAGAGCCTGTTCGTGAGATTTCACTTGTTGTTAGAAATGATTTTGTCAAGGAGCGGTTACTCAACCTTATTATTGACCAGGTAAAAGAGCTAATTCCACCAGAAATGATAGATGAAAGACTAAAAAAGTTTACCATCAAACTATAGCTTTTTCTAATCTACTTCTAATGTTAGTCTAATTTTCATCTAATCTATACTTGATATTTTTGTAAAAAATAATCAAGTGATGATGCATAGACGAACACTCTTTACTCTTTTCCTTCTTGGACCACTTCTCTTATTTGCACAAAATAAGGTTCAATTAACAATAGAGGAGGCCAAACAGAGGTTTGTAGAGCACAGTCCCACTTTGCTCGCTGAACAGCAAAACATTGACATCAGCAAAACAAAGATTCAGCAGGCTAAAGCTCTAGAAAACCCTAATTTTTCGTTAGAACAGTTAAACCTTTGGAGTACAAGTTCCCAAAGAGGTCATCAAGATGAATTAATCCCTCCAATCGTTGGTAGACTGGGAAAAAACAGACAGTTCTCTTTAAGTCTTACCCAACCTATACGAACAGGTGGAAAAAGAGGGAAAGAGATAGCCATCGCAAGAATAGAAAACAAGATAGCTATTGAAGATTTTTCAAAAGTACAGCGTCTGCTAACCAAAGAGTTTGCACAACAAATTTATGAGCTCATTTATGGAGAACGATTAATCAACCTAACTAAGGAGCAGATTCAAATACTCTCTAAAATTGCCTCTAAGTATCGAGAATTATACCAAAGAGGATATGAAACTCAAGCCTCTTATTTACGGTTTCAGTCGGAATTAGACCTTTTGAACCATGAACTCATTGAGCTGGAAAGTGATTATAATAAATTAGCAAGAGGGGTTAAAAGAGAGTTGCACCTCCCCTCTAGTGATGAGCTTGTATTTATCCAGGAGCCTTCAGGGGAACTACCTTTGCTCTCTGCTGAGGAGTTGGTTAAACAAAGTCAACAATATCGCCCCGAAATTAATACTTCAAAGCTCTATCAGGAGCAACTACTCAAGGAGCTTAGCCTCGAAAAAGCACAACGTATTCCAAATATGGAAATAAGTGCGTCTTATGATCGATTTGGCGGTGTTTGGAAAGATTTTATTGGCTTTGGAGTTAGCTTTGACCTTCCTATTTTTAATAGAAACAAAGGAGGAATAAAACAACAGCAACTGCTGGCACTTCAACAGGAAGCTCATCAACAAATCCTACAGAACAGCATAAAGGATGAGGTTCTCTCTATCTACCATTCCTATCTTAATTGGAGGGACTTCAATAAAAAACTAGACCAAGAAAATCCACTAAATCAACACAGTGAACTTCTCCAAAAATATGCCGATAACCTGCTTAATAAAAACATTAGTATTCTTGAATTCTTCGATTTTATAAATTCTTACAAGGAGCATATGCATACCCGCTTTACTGCGTTAAAGCAACAAGATATTCTTTATGAAGAGCTATGTTATGCTGCATGCCTTACTAACTCAACCATAAGATGAAACAACTATTTAAACTATTACTAGTAAGCCTTTTTTTTACAAGCTGCACTTCACAACAAGGTGAGGAGAGTGCTACACCTGATCAGGCTATGATACAGGAGACTATCCAGCCAGCTTATGCACCAATACGATACTCCATCGATTTCAATGGTAAAATTATACATGAGCCCAACTCATTCATCGCTTATCAACCTTTATTTGAAGGTTTTGTCGTTCAAACATACTTCAATCTTGGTGATAAAAT
>JASLCM010000103.1 GCA_030151845.1 Bacteroides sp. | reverse complement strand
CTATTTTTAAATCATACAGATAGCCTATCTATTCCCCCTATAAACTAAACGGGGGTTTTATGTAAATTTATTTGTATAGAGCGCCTTTTTATTTTACGTTGGCTATTCCAAAAGGAATATGAACCGCAGGTATACTGGTTAGCTCTTTTAGATGAATTTTTTGATCATCAAAGAAGATGTGTGGTTTAATAACGTTTAGTACTTTTCTTTTCTCTATTCCTCCTAAGAAGAAAGCCTCATCTACCTCTATTCCATGATACTTCAAAGTCGTTACTACACGTTCATGGGCTGGTGCATTTCGTGCAGTAACAATACTGGTCCGTATTATCGGTTTATAGTTTTCATTTTGTTCATGCAAATGACTTTCTAACTTTTGAAGTGCCGATATTTTTTGCAGCAAATTTCCTACTGGTCCAAAGTCCAACGGCTGATTCGCATGCATCTTCTCATAGGCATGGTACATCTTCATGCCTTGCTCTTTATAGATTGTTTCAGACTCATCGCTAGCAATCACTCCATCAAAGTCGAAAGCTATTCGTAGTTCTTTATCGTCCTCATCATCTACAATATTCGAGCCCAGCACTTGTCCGGCAGAGAATCCCTCTGCGATAGCATCACGAACGTCTTGCTTATTAGCAGAAAGAAACAGCGAAGCATTGAATGATGGAATATATTTATAGGGAGAAGCTCCTGAGAAAAAAGCTGCACGTGTAATATTTAATCCGTACTCACTGATGGAACGGAAAACCCTCATTCCTGTTTCAATATCGTTTCGCGATAAAAGAATAACTTCAATGGGGTTATAATCGGGAGCTATCTCGTTTATACTTAATAGGCGTTTAATAAAGGGAAAGGCTATGCCTTTCTTCAGAACAACATTCATATGCTCTTCTTGGTACTTCTTATACCTTTTAACTCCCTCTTCTCGATACACTTTATCGGATTCCGACAAGTCAAACAATGCACTCGAAGCGATGGCTACAACCAATTTATCTTCAATTCTATAAGACATAGTTTTAATTCTAGTAGATACTTTTAATATTCTAAGATAAGATAGGTACAAATCTATAAAATTCTCGTATCTTATTACGATAAATTTTCTTTTCATGCAAAATACCATAAAGCATTATACAGCTTACATAACAAGGAAGGAGTATATGGAGCATTTTTTTGCTCCTAAAGAGTTTATCGTCTTTTGCAAGTCGTGTAATAAGTATGGAAAGACCTGGGCTTGTCCTCCATTTAGATATGACCCTAAGGAGATTATGGCTCAATTTCAACACGTCTACTTAATTGCTTCTAAGGTTGATTTACAGACTCAATCTCTAAAAGATACAGAGGAAAAAGAGGAGTTCTATGAACGAATAATCAAAGCTATTAGAGCTCCTTTAGATCAAGCTCTACTGAAGTTTGAAAGAGATTATCCTAGTAGTCGGGTTTTTTATGCGGGTAATTGTCATCTCTGTCCAGCCTGTACTCGCTTTGAGAATATCCCGTGTCGATATCCTGAAAAAATGCGTGCTTCGTTAGAGGCTTATGGTTTTGATGTATCAAAAACCACCTCAACACTTTTTGGTTTAGAGTTGGATTGGGGAGATAAAGAGAGATTGCCCAAATTTCTAATTCTAGTAAGTGGTATTATGACTAACCACAAAATAGAGAAAGGAAAATTGGATCTTGTTTTAGCGAATAGCTATAAGTAGCTTGATAAAAAATCTTGAAGGACTACAGCGTGATTTCGATCATCATCTGTAGCGGAGTATAATAAGGTTATTGTCATAACCCCTGTATCTTTTACCTGCTTAACGAAAGATGATATTGCTGGCGAGTGTTGAAGCTCTTCCCGATATTTCTGTGTAAATAAATCCCAGTTGGCAAAGTTATTTTGCTGATAGAGCTCACGCAATTCATCGGAAGGAGTTAACTCTTTTGCCCAATAGGCAAATGGCAACTCTCCCTTTTCAATGCCATGAGGCCAAGTTTTATCAACCAAGACCCTTAACCCATCCCCTTCTTGAACAGGATCATATACTCTCTTTCTTTTGATTAACATGATTCTTTGAAAAATATATAGAATGAAGTTACAAAAATACTAATTTTTAAAGACTTTTGCTAATGGATTAATGGTTTAGCTGCCTTTTTTGTAGCCGCTTACCTTTTTATCTTATCTAATTAGCTGAAGAAATTTCTATTAATTTCACTCCTTTAGTAAGAACTATGAATTTGAAAGTTAAATTTTAATTATAGCCTTCAATCTATCTAAAAAAGGGGTAAATAAGAGTTTTTTTTTAAAAAACTATGATAAAAAAGCTACAGCTTGTTGCTAGTATTACATTTCATAAGAAACCTGTATGCCAATTGTATACTAAGTTTAAAGGATTCTATAAAAGAAAAAAACTGCCAGGGATAGGATATTCAAACAATATCTCTTATAATTTGATATCCCTAATTGTTTTTTATGATAAATTTCATACTATTCAAAACTTTATATGTACCTTTGCAGCCGCAAACCAAAATCTAACCTAAAATCAGCAAGAATAGCTGAGTATAACCTGTTTACTATTAGTTTTTTACAGATTTACCATACCATAAAAACACAGTTTTTTATTTTTTAAAGTAAAAGAGTTAACTTCGGTTTACTGATTACTTATGTGTCAAATTGTAACTTTTTTAAAAAGATAGTATTTAAAGAATGCAAGGAACAAAAAATCTAACAACTGGACCTATTAACAAGCAACTTTTCAAGCTTGCTATGCCTATAATGGCTACTGGTTTTATTCAAATGGCTTATAGTTTAACAGACATGGCCTGGGTGGGAAGATTAAGTAGTGAGGCTGTTGCCACGATTGGGTCTGTGGGAATCTTAGTTTGGATGTCTACCGCACTCTCTTTATTGAGTAAAATTGGATCGGAGGTTAGTGTAGCTCAATCTATTGGTGCACATAATAATGAAGATGCTAAGCAGTTTGCCTCACACAACGTTACGATAGCTACACTCATCTCTTTGGTTTGGGGAGGTTTACTTTTTGTCTTTGCTACCCCTATTATTGATATTTATGATTTAGAGCCTCACATTAGTGAGAATGCTGTCTCCTACTTAAGAATTATAGCAACTGCTTTTCCTTTTACTTTTCTAGCTGCTGCTTTTACAGGTATATATAATGCTGCAGGTAGAAGTAACGTCCCCTTTTATATTAGTGGAGCTGGCCTTATTTTAAACATTATATTAGATCCTATTTTTATTTTTGTTTTAGACTTAAAAACAGATGGTGCGGCTTATGCCACTTGGATCTCGCAAGCTGCTGTTCTTGCTATGTTTGTTTACAACATTAGGCGCAGAGACACTTTGTTAGATGGCTTCGCTTTCTTTGTAAAACCTATTAAAAAATATACCATACGCATTATACGCTTGGGGTTACCTGTTGCTATTTTTAACATGCTATTTGCATTTGTAAATATGTTTTTAAGCAGAATAGCTTCCGAGCAAGGAGGTCACATCGGACTAATGACACTTACTACAGGAGCACAAATTGAAGCGATAACTTGGAATACTGCACAAGGCTTCTCTACTGCCTTAGGTACATTTATAGCTCAAAATTATGCTGCTGGTGAACATGATAGGGTCTTGCGTGCGTGGAAAACAACTTTATGGATGACCTGCATTTTCGGTTCACTCACAACGCTACTTTTTGTTGGGTTTAGCGAAGAAGTTTTTGCGCTATTTGTTCCTGAAGCAGGGGCTTATCAAGCGGGAGCTGTCTATTTACGAATTTCAGGATATTCGCAGATTTTTATGATGCTTGAGATCACGACACAAGGAATTTTTTATGGAGTTGGTCGAACTATTCCTCCTGCTGTTACTAGCATTGTGTGTAACTATTCTAGAATTCCAATCGCTATGTTTTTAGCAAGTATGGGGTTAGGTGTTGCAGGTATCTGGTGGGCAGTTAGTTCAACAAGTATTGCAAAAGGGATAATACTAACACTCTGGTTTACATTAACAAGGAAGAAAATATTTAAGAATAAACAATCGGTAATCAATTAATTGCTAGATTATTTCACACCCCCAAAAAACATCTTTGGAGAAATAATTAAACAATAGGATACCTTTTTTTGTTATCATATCAAATTTGGACAAACTAATTTAAGACTATAATTATGCAAAAAATGAAATTTACAGCACTTCTTTTAAGTGCAGCTTTAGTATTAGGTAGCTGTGGTACCACTGCTAATATGAACAATACAGGAAAAGGGGCAGCCATTGGTGCTGGATCAGGAGCTACTTTAGGTGCTATTATTGGTGGAATTGCTGGTAAAGGTAAAGGAGCTGTAATTGGTGCAGCTATTGGTACTGCTGTTGGTGGTGGAACAGGAGCTATTATCGGTAAGAAAATGGATAAAAAAGCGGCTGAAGCGGCTGCTATTGAGGGTGCTCAAGTTGAAAAAGTTACAGACACTAACGGACTAGCTGCAGTTAAGGTGACTTTCGACTCTA
>JASLCM010000075.1 GCA_030151845.1 Bacteroides sp. | reverse complement strand
AATCCTAAAGAGTTACAATACATTACCAACGTGTTAAATGATGGTGGTATAATAATCTATCCTACCGATACAATGTATGCTATTGGATGTCATGCCTTGAAGGAACGTTCTATTGAAAGGGTTTGCAAATTTAAAGATATCGATCCAAATAGAAACAACCTATCAATTATATGTTATGACATCAGTAGCATTAGTGAATACGCAAAAGTTGATAATCGCATATTTAAAATAATAAGACACAACCTTCCAGGACCATTCACCTTTATCCTTGAAGGAACGAATAAGCTTCCTAAAATATTTAAAAACCGGAGATCGGTTGGTGTTCGAATGCCTAATCATCCTGTTTGCATGGAAATAGTGAGACACCTTGACTTTCCTATACTAACTACGACTATCCCTATTCACGAAGATGAGGAGATTGAGTATGCAACAAATCCTGAACTGATTCATGAGAAATTTGGCAACCAGGTAGATTTAGTAATAGATGGTGGAATTGGCGATATTATCCCCTCGACAGTAGTGGATTGCACAGGCGATGAGCTCGAAATCATCAGGCAAGGAAAAGGAGAACTTATGATTTAATTCCTTTACTTTATCTTAACTATATAGAAATAAAAAGCAGTTATCCTATAAATATTTCTATCTTTGCGCACACTAATAACATAAAATATTATGTTCTAAATTTTGTAATATGGAATTAACAGACAATAAGTTTCTCGCTGTATCTTATAAGCTTTACGCTATAGCAGACGGGGAAAAGGAATTAATTGAAGAGACCACAACAGATAAACCTTATCAGTTTATTTCAGGCTTAGGTACAACCTTAGAAGCCTTTGAAAATCACATTCTAGGATTGAACAAAGGAGATAAACTGAATTTAACACTTACTTCTGAAGAGGCATACGGAGACTATAATGAAGAACATGTTATCGAACTTCCTAAAAATCTATTTGAAATTGACGGAAAATTTGATCATGAAAACATTATAGCTGGTAACATCGTTCCTCTAATGAATGCAGATGGTCAACGCTTTAATGGCCTTGTTAGAGAGGTTCAAGAGGACATTGTTATTATGGATATGAATCATCCTCTTGCAGGAGCAGAACTAAACTTTGTTGGAGAGGTTATTGAAAACAGAGTAGCTACTCCTCATGAAATAGAAGGAATGATAAACATGCTAACTCACGAAGGGGGTTGTGGATGTGGTAGTTCATGTGGTTGTGAAGATGAAGAATGTGGATCTGACTGCGGATGTAGTGGTTCATGTGGTTGCTAAACCTTCATCGGTCTTAGATAAAACTTTATTTTAAGATAAATAAAAAGCGCGTAGATTTAAATCTACGCGCTTTTTTAATTTAATCTATTTTATCTATTTGACCTCTTCAAAATCTGCATCTTCTACATTGTTATCATCTTTATTGGATGAAGTAGAGGATCCTGAGTCAGCTCCAGGTTGCGCTCCTGCTTGCCCACTCTGAGCATACATATCAGCAATAGCTGCTTGGAAAGAAGTGTTTAACTCAGCCATCGCTTTATCTATAGCATCAAGATCTTGAGACTTATGTGCCTCCTTTAATTTATTCAATGCCTCTTCAATCGCTGGTTTCTTATCAGCAGGAAGTTTATCGCCAAGTTCTTTTAGCTGTTTTTCTGTTTGGAAAATCATACTATCCGCTTGATTTAACTTGTCTATCTTCTCTCTCTCTTTTTGGTCTGCCTCAGCATTAGCTTCTGCCTCAGCCTTCATCTTTTCTATCTCCTCTTTGCTCAAACCAGAAGAAGCTTCAATTCTAATTGTTTGCTCCTTACCTGTAGCTTTATCTTTCGCTGATACTTTGAGGATACCATTGGCATCAATATCAAAGCTAACCTCTACTTGAGGTACTCCACGAGGTGCAGGTGCAATACCTGTTAAGTTGAAACGACCAATCGTTTTATTCTGATTAGCCATTGGACGCTCACCTTGAAGAACATGAATAGTTACCTCTGTTTGATTATCTGCAGCTGTAGAGAAAGTCTCTGTCTTCTTACAAGGAATAGTTGTATTAGCTTCAATCAATTTAGTCATCACTCCACCAAGAGTTTCAATACCCATTGATAAAGGAGTTACATCTAATAGAACAACACCTTTAATTTCATCTGTTAACACAGCACCTTGCACTGCAGCACCTATCGCTACTACTTCATCTGGATTGACCCCTTTAGATGGTGCTTTTCCGAAAAAGTCTTGTACTACTTCTTGTACAGCAGGAATTCTTGTAGAACCACCCACTAAAATCACCTCATCAATATCAGAGTTACTTAACCCAGCATCACTCATTGCCGTTTTACAAGGAGCCAAACATGCTTGAATTAAATCATGTGCCAATGATTCAAATTTTGCACGAGTTAATGTTTTAACTAAGTGCTTAGGAACTCCATCTACTGGCATGATATAAGGCAAGTTTATTTCAGTTGTCGTAGCTGAAGATAACTCTATTTTAGCTTTCTCTGCAGCCTCTTTCAAACGCTGTAGCGCCATTGGATCTTTTGATAGATCAGCGCCTTCTTCATTTTTAAACTCTTGAACTAACCAGTCAATGATAACTTGGTCAAAATCATCACCACCTAAATGAGTGTCACCATTTGTTGATAATACTTCAAATACACCACCACCAAATTCTAGTATAGATATATCAAAAGTTCCTCCTCCCAAGTCAAATACTGCAATTTTCATATCCTTATGTGCTTTATCTAGCCCATAAGCTAAGGCTGCAGCAGTTGGCTCATTAACAATACGTTTTACTTCTAACCCAGCAATTTGACCAGCTTCTTTTGTTGCTTGTCTTTGCGAATCTGAGAAGTAAGCAGGTACTGTAATTACCGCCTCTGTTACCTCTTGCCCTAAATAATCCTCTGCTGTTTTCTTCATTTTTTGAAGAGTCATTGCAGAAATTTCTTGAGGAGTATAAAGACGACCATCAATATCCACACGTGGTGTATTATTATCGCCTTTAACTACTTTATAAGGTATACGACCTACCTCTTTTTGTACCTGATCCCAGGTTTCACCCATAAAACGTTTGATAGAGTAAATTGTACGCTCTGGATTGGTAATAGCCTGACGTTTTGCAGGATCACCCGTTTTACGCTCTCCACCATCAACAAAAGCTACGATTGATGGAGTTGTACGTTTACCTTCACTGTTGGAAATTACTACTGGCTCGTTTCCTTCAAACACGGAAACGCATGAATTTGTAGTACCCAAGTCTATTCCTATAATTTTTCCCATGTCTATATATTTATTTAATTTATTATTCTACTATAAAAGCTCTTTGTTTTTCATCGAGCATCACTGATATAAAAGCAAACTACATGCCAAAAGTTATAGGTTAAGTTCACAGACTGTTTTTCTGCCAAAAAGACAGCTTGCATAATCGAACTGGCAGAAAGTGTGTTTTATTCTGCAATTAACTCTCCCTATTTGTCATAATTTACTTCATTTCTTTTTTATCTTTGTAGGAAAACCTATACAGAGTTTATGATAAAGAAGATTATATGTCCTCTCCTGTTCCTAGTTTGTCTGCTAATTAGTTGTAAAGACAAAAAGATTATTAAGCAAGAGGAATCTAACTTAGAATACGCAACCAGATTCAACATTAATAGGAAAGATACCTATACAGAGCTTATCGTTTATAACCCTTGGCGAGGGGGAGAGATTTTAAAACGCTACTACCTCGTTAAAGACGTTATGACTCTCGTTCCGGAAGATGGGATAAAAGTAAAAATACCTGTTTCTGAAATAGTAGTGAATTCTGCTACTTACTTAGGGTTTATAAATGAACTTAAAGAGTTGAGTCGTATTGTTGGGGTGTGTAACTCAAACTACATATACTCCCCCTATATATTAGATAGAGTTGAAAAAGGAGAAGTGCTAGACCTGGGAGATTCTTTTAATTTAGACATTGAAAAACTTCTGCTACTTCAACCCGATCTCATCATGACACCGGCATACAGTAGCGATGAGCAAAGTAAAAAATTACAAGACTTAGGTATTCCTGTTGTATACAATTTAGAATGGCAAGAGTCATCGTTATTAGGTAGGGCAGAATGGATTAA
>JASLCM010000140.1 GCA_030151845.1 Bacteroides sp. | reverse complement strand
TTATGGTTTTAGGACAATCTGCAGGTGTAGCAGCTGCTATGGCTATCGATAAGAAAAGCTCAGTTCAAGAAGTGGACGTAGATGCATTGAGGAAGCTTTTAAGAGAAGATCCTTACTTAGATGGCTCAGAGCCTGAAGTTTTGGTGGATGAAGGCGAAATAGATAAAGTAAACCGATCGGGTGGATGGTCCAAACGTTATGGAGGCTATAAACACAGTCATATGCTTACCTTTAATAGCGGTAAAAATACCTATTTTACGTTCCAGCCTCGACTTAATAAAACGGGAGAATATGAGGTGTTCTTCTTCTGTACTATTGTTCCCGATGCCTCTAAAAATATGGCAATAAGAATTAATCATAAGGAGGGTGAAGATATAGTTAGAATAGATCCAACAGCCTCTATGAACAGCTTTATTAGCTTGGGGACATACTCTTTCGACAAAGATTTAAATCCAAGTGTAACTGTTGATGGTAGCTTAACAGATGGGCCAATCATTGCAGATGCTGTTCTATTTGTGCCAAAACGTGTAAATTAAAATTGAATCTTTTTACTTTTTAGATAATGAGATAGTCCTTAAAGATATTTAGTATATTGATAAGGACTATCTCTCTTTTAAGAAAATAACACTATGAATAAAATACAAATCTACCTTCTTTTTTTGGCTCTTTGTTGTTCCCTCTCTCTTCAAGCACAAGAGCAAATTGGAGATAACATAATTATAGAGAATCAAGAGATGAAGCTTGTGATAGGCACCGATGGGAAAGCTAAAAGCTTGACTCACAAAGCAAGTGGACAAGAATGCTTGGAAGAGGGGGTTAATGCCTCTATCTCTGCGCTAACAGAATATAGGCCCTATGAAAATGAGCTTTGTTTAACCTATCCAGCCAAAGAACGTACTTTTTGGTCAGATAGAGCCTATGTTGAAGATGGCAAACTAAAAATTGGATTTGAAGAGATTGCCTATACAGCAACCATTTCCTTAAACATAACTCCGCATTACATTGGATTTAAGCTTACAGATTTAGACTATGAGATACGAAAAATAGGTGTCAAGAGAAAGACCGAGATAGATGGTTTTACCCTGCTTCGACTACCCGTAAAGAAAAGAAAGTTTTTTGGAGAGTGGTTAAATGTGATATGGGATGATGAAGTCGCTGTAAATCTATTAGCTACAGATATCTATGCAAAGATAGACGCTGAACAGAGAGAGCATTTTAATTTTTTGTCGGCAGAGATGGAGCATCGCGTTAAACTGATGGATGTAGGTGCTGCCTTGATCACAACCACAACAGATGCTTTATTAGATCGAATAGATCAGCTTGAACGAGACTATGATTTACCTTTAGGTGTAGAAGGAAGAAGATCCAAATCCTATGCTTATTCTTACTATGAAATGCGAGGAGCTACCCCTGAAACAATCGATGAACATATTAAGTATGCTAAAGCTGGAGGGTTCCGAATCATGTCTTTGTACTATCCTGACTTCTCTACCTCTATGGGAACTTTCCCATGGAATGAAAACTATCCAAATGGTATGGCCGATTTAAAAAAGGTTACCAAGAAGATTAAAGATGCAGGTATGAGTCCAGGTTTTCATATGCACTATAGTAAAGTAGCCAAGAATGACCCCTATGTAACTCCTGTTCCCGACCCAAGGTTAAACTTAATAAGGATGTTTACACTATCTAAGCCTTTATCTAAAGCAGATACAGAGATTTATGTCGAAGAGAATCCAGAGGGAAGTATGATGGATAAAGATAGACGTTTTTTAAAGATAGGAGAGGAACTAATAACCTATGAAGGTTATACTACCGAAAGACCTTATAAGTTTATTGGTTGTGAACGTGGGGCACTAAACACCTCTAGTTTCGATTTTGCTTATGGCTTTAAATTTGGAATTCTAGATGTTGATTCTTGGCCTCTTTTTATTCGTTTGGATCAAAATACAAGTATACAAGATGAGATTGCCGAGCGTGTAGCATCCATAAGAAATGAAGCAGGAATCGATTTTGTCTATTTTGATGGAGCAGAGGATGTTCCTTATCCCTATTGGCACAATGTATCTAAAGCGCAGTTAATTCTATACAATAAGCTAAATCCTAAACCTCTTGTTGCAGAAGGAGCTTTAAAATCACATTTCGGCTGGCATATTTTAACTCGAGGCAATGCTTTTGATATCTTCAGACCAGAGGATATTCGTGAAGCAATTAATACTTATCCGATGCGTGCCGGAAAATACATCGCCCAAGATTTTACCTCTATAAATTTTGGCTGGTTAGGCTGTGATGCACCAAGTGAGCATACGATAGGAATGCAGCCAGATATGTATGAATACGTTTGTAGCAGGGGCGCCGCATGGGACTCTCCAATTTCTATGGTTGCTAAGTTAGGAGATATGCGCTCAAATCCTCGTACTGCAGATAACTTAGAGGTTATTCGCAACTGGGAAAATGCAAGAATAGCCAATTTTTTCTCCAAAGAGCAAAAAGAGGAGCTTAAACGCACCGATCAAGAGCATATTCTTTTAGTAAATGAAAAAGGAGAGTATGAACTTTATCCCTATTGGCAAGTTAAAGATGTAGCTCAAAAGAGTGAAGATGTTCGCGCTTTTGTTTTTGAGCGCAACAGGAAAACCTGGGTTGTTTTTTGGCACAGATTAGGTGATGCTGCTCTAAAATTAGGACCAGTCCAAGCAAAAGTAAGTCTTTATGATAGAATAGGTAAAAAGGTCTCTGTAAAGAACACCAAAAATGGGATAGAGGTACCTGTAGGAAAACGAAGATTCTTAGAGGTAGACTTACCAAAAGATGAAGTCGTTAAACTTTTAGAGAAAGCTACCTTGTAATTCATACTTGATCATGAAAAAACTACTATTATATGGACTCGCTATTTGGTTAATCCTCAGTGCTTGTTCTCCTAAGAATGAAGCAAAAGAGGCTCTCTGGGTAGAAATATCCTCTTTCTTTCAGGTACCTGAAGAGTTTAAAGGAGTTTATGGAAACTACCGTTCTCCGTTGCTCTTTTATAACGGAGACTCCGTGAAAACTCCCGAAGATTGGAAGAGGAGAAGAAAAGAGATTAAAGAGCAGTGGATGCAGTTAATGGGAGAGTGGCCCGATCTACTTTTAGCGAATAAGTTAGAGATCCTATCCGCAGAGAAGAAAGAGAAGTACACTGAGTATCGTGTTCGGTTGAAATGGACCCCTTCTGAAACTACAGAAGGCTATTTGCTAAAGCCCGACACAAAAGGGAGTAAGCCTGCTGTGATTACCGTTTATTATGAGCCAGAGACATCTGCAGGTTATGTAGATGATCGGCAGCACTGTAATTATGGTGTACATTTGGTAGACAGAGGTTTTGTGGTGCTGGCTTTGGGAACCAAAGAGGCAACAGCGAGTAAAACCTACTCTCTTTTCTATCCATCCATTGATGATGCATCTGTTGAGCCACTCTCTATGTTAGCTTATGCTGCAGCCAATGCGTATGAGGCTCTAGCCAAGGAGGAAGATGTAGATGCAAGTCGGATAGGAATAGTGGGGCATTCGTTTGGTGGAAAATGGGCAATGTTTGCCTCTTGCCTATACGATAAGTTTGCTTGTTCTGTTTGGTCCGATCCTGGAATTGTTTTTGATGAAACAAGAGCAGATGTAAATTATTGGGAGCCCTATTATTTGGGGTACCATCCAAGACCTTGGAGAAAAAGAGGTAGGATAACACCAGAAAATCCTGCCCAAGGAGTTTATCTAGATTTGGTGAGAGATGGCTATGACCTTCATGAGCTTCATGCATTAATGGCGCCCAGACCATTCTTAGTTTCAGGAGGATCTGAGGACCCTGTAGAGCGATGGATACCGCTTAATCATACGATTCAAGTGAACCAGTTACTAGGGTTTGAGAACCGGGTAGGGATGACCAATAGAAAAGAACATAAAGGAGATGAGCACTCTATGAAGCAGTTGTGTGACTTCCTAGAATACTTTTTAAAATAAGAGGATAAAATAAGAGAGCTCCAATTGGAGCTCTCTTATTTTATGTTTTTTAGATGATGTACTGTGTACTAATCGACTCGTTATTGAGAACTCGTCTAATAGTTTCAGCAAACATATCTGCAATACTAAGTTGTTTTACCTTTTTACTATCCTTACAGTATGGGATACTGTTCGTAAATACCATTTCTACTAAACCTGATTTCTCTATACGTTCAGTAGCAGGGTCAGACATTACACAGTGGCTTGCTATAGCTCTTACAGATTTAGCACCAGCTTCAAGCATAATGTTTGCAGCCTTGGTAATAGAACCAGCAGTATCAACAATGTCGTCTACTAGTACAACATTTTTACCTACTACATCACCAATAATTTGCATGGATGCAACCACGTTAGCTTTTTCTCTTGTTTTGTTACACAATACCAAAGGTACACCTAGGTATTTAGAGAAAGTACTTGCACGCTTAGAACCACCCACATCTGGAGTTGCTATAACCAAGTCTTTCAAGTTAAGAGACTGTATGTAAGGAAGGAAAACAGCTGAAGCATAGAGATGGTCTACTGGAATGTCGAAGAAACCTTGAATTTGATCCGCGTGAAGGTCCATTGTAATGAGACGGTCAATTCCCGCAACTGCAAGAAGATCGGCTACCAATTTGGCACCAATTGAAACACGTGGTTTGTCTTTTCTATCTTGGCGGGCCCATCCAAAGTAAGGAACTACTGCAATGATACTCTTAGCAGAAGCACGCTTTGCTGCATCTACCATTAATAAGAGTTCCATTAAATTGTCCGAATTAGGGAAGGTCGATTGTACTAAAAATACATTTGCGCCACGAATAGATTCCTCGTAAGAAACAGCAAATTCACCATCGGCGAAATGAGTAATATTCATATTACCCAATTTACATCCTAGACTGTTACAAATTTTTTCAGCTAAATATCTCGATTTTGTACCCGAGAATACCATGTAGGGAGTTGATTCGCTCATTTTAAAGTAGTTATTCCTATTGTTTTAATTTAACTGCAAAGGTATGAATTCTATTACCATTTTAAAAAGGATAACGCTTAAAAAATAAATCAACTAATAATTCTGCAGTAGCTAATTGCTTTTACTTTAAAACTTTCATTATTTCGCTTAAAATCAATGAAAATATATTTTCACATGGACTTCCAGTAAGATTACACTTTGCAAAGTAGAATACTTTGCAT
The DNA here is from genome assembly GCA_030151845.1 of Bacteroides sp. Classification (GTDB taxonomy): domain Bacteria; phylum Bacteroidota; class Bacteroidia; order Bacteroidales; family Bacteroidaceae; genus Bacteroides_E. The sequence goes on along the minus strand of JASLCM010000140.1, from coordinate 6,749 downwards.
TATATATTGTAGATTTGTTTTAAAAGAGTCTTTGTATGCGTTACTTCTCACCTCTAGCATGGATTTGCTTATTGCTTTTAACCTCTTGTGCGGGTATTTCACCAACAAGGGAGATGCAAGCTGTAGACTCTTTAACAACCCAGGCATACTCGTATCGTTACATTGATTTAGACTCAACTTATGCATATGCTAAGCGTGCCTATGATCGTGCTAAGTTTCATAAGCAAGGGAAGGCCGAGGCGGCCAATTTATTGGGTTTTTATGCCTATATGCGTTTGGATTTCGATATGGCCATGCACTATTATAAAGAGGTCTCTTCTCTCTCTAAAAATGAGGTAGAGCTTCTTATAGCCGATGTTGGGTTGATGAAAATTTATCAACGGGTTGCACATAATAAAGATTTCTTTGATGCTCGAAACAGTGCTTTACAACGAATGAAGCGTTTGGTTGAGGATAGTAATTTATTCATAGAAAAGCATGAAAGAAATAGGCTTTATGATGCTTTTAGTGAGTTCTACTTCACTTCGGCTACCTATTATTACTACTTGCAACAATATGCTGAGGCACTTTTTGAACTGGGAAACTTCGAACAAGCACACTCTTTACGCCTGTTTTGGGTAACAACTCCCCAAGATCAGTTGGACGAGAGTCAGACCATTTTTTATCACTATTTAAAAGGAAGTGCAGAACTCTACCCAACCGACAATTTAAAAGAGAAAAAAATGTTGGCTTTTGATGAGTTGTTTTTTGCCTGGAAACAGGCAAAAGAGGGAGGTTTTAACTACTTAGAAGCATCGGCACTTCAAGGAATAGCTAACTTGCTTTTATCACCTACAGTGCTAGAGCTTATAGTAGCTCGAAGAGGCCATCTTTTAGAGGAGTTTGCCTACCCAGTCAATTCAAACTTACCTGTTCGATTGGCCAAACGATCCTTACGAATATTTAAAAAATACAATAGTCCGTATCAAATTGCAGGAACCTATGTTACACTTGCCAAGATTTTAAACTATCAAGGAGAGTATGAAGAGGCACTTAAGAACCTCTCTAAAGCACTTAGTTGGGTAAATTACCATCACAATAGGTATTATAGTGGGCATCATGAAGAACCAGATAACTTGGTTGCTTATGATCCTGAACTGAAGAGTACCAATGAGTTAGACTGGATTAGAGAGGGCGTTTTAAGTATTCCTGAGTGGATCGCACAAATTCGTGAACAGTTAAGTGTCTCTTACTCAGGTATGGGAATGAAAGAGGCGTCAGATTATAACCGAAACATTTACCTGGATCTTTTGGAGTTTGTTCGTCAGGATAAAGAGTTGGAGAGTAGGTACGCTGCTCTACAAAAGGAAGAAAGCCTCTTAAACTATCTTTTAGGAGGGACACTTGTTGCGATTCTGCTAGCTGTGCTTCTGTTTGTTTGGATTAACAGATACTCTAAGAAAAAAAGTACAGAACAAGTACTTCGTTTGCGAGAACTACTCGGTATTTGTCAGCATTTAGCAGAATCTATTCCGAAATACGATAGGGAGTCTGATCTCATTCAATTTTTAGAGAATGATCTTTTTGAGCTTATCAAAAAGATATTCCCCATTAAACGGTTAAAAGTAAGAGAGAAAGGAAAGTATCAACTACAAAGTAAAGAGTTGAGTTATGCACTTCAGTCGCCAACAGGAACTACCGATTTGGGTTGGCTTGTGGTAGAGATGGAACGAGTCTTTACACGTGAAGAGGAGACACAGTTTGCAATATTGCTTCCTTATATATCATGGAGCTTAGACCATGCTCAGACCTTAGATCTCCTTGGAGAAGAGCGAATAATTCTAGACAAACAGCGCTATTTGCATGAAAAGCACATTGTTGAAAACAAGCGCGAGAATCTAGTAAAGCGAGCTTGCTTAGCTATCGTTCAAGGAACTCAGCCCTACATTGACCGTGCTTTAAATGAGGTGAATAAACTTCTTTCTCCAGGTTTTGAGAAGCCTGAAATTCGTTTATTAAAATGGAAATACATAGAAGAACTAATTGTAAAAATAACAGAACATCATGCAATACTGGCACTGTGGATTCAGATGAAACAGGGGGCTATTGGCTTAAACATAGAAAACTTTGAATTACGTGAACTCTTTGAATTGGTGGGCAAGTCAAAAAAAACCTTTGAGATGCACGCTCTAACCTTTGAGGTTAAGGAGACAGAAGCAGTGATAAAAGCAGATAAAGCACTGACACTTTTCATGATCAATACACTGGTAGAAAATGCTAAAAAATATACAGAAGCTGGAGGGAAGGTTGAGTTAGTTGCTAAAGAGCATGCAGACTACGTAGAGATTTCGGTTTGCGATACAGGAATAGGTCTTTCCGATGCGGATGTTCGTAGGATACGAGATGAAAAGGTATACGACTCCAAACTAATTGGTTCGGAGCAGCATTCCGATCTTTTAGAAGAGGCAAAGGGAGATGGCTTTGGATTAATGAACTGCAAAGGAATAATAGAAAAGTATAAAAAGACAAATCCTATATTCAAAGATTGTGTTTTTAGTGTAGAGAGTAAACTAGGAGTTGGCAGTCGTTTCTTCTTTCGTTTGCCTAAAGGGATAAAAAAGCGGATCTATTTTGTATTCTTACTCATCTTACCCTTTAGTAGTTGTACCTTAAGAGAACGGGTGGTCGATGAACCCAAACAACGCCCAGAGAGCACGGTGAATACGAGCAATGGATTCCAATTATTAGATAAGGCTTCCATGTATGCCGATTCCGTCTATTTCTCTAACCTTGAACACAGCTATGAGAAATCCATTCAATATGCCGATTCAGCGTTGTTGTATCTCAATAGACACTACTTAGATAACATCTACAGTTCAACCCCTCGGTTATTACTCTTATTTGATCTTTCTTTGCCCGCAGAATTAACCTGGTGGAGAGATCTTTTTGCAACCGATTATCATATCATTTTAGACATACGGAATGAAGCTGCAGTGGCCTTTCTTGCTTTGAAAAACATGGAAGCCTATGAGTATAATAACTACGCATATACCTCACTGTATAAATTACTTGGAGAAGATACAACACTCGACGCTTTTTGCAGGAAGCTAGAGAAGTCTGCTACAAGTAAGCTCATTCTTATAACAATAGGTGTATTCATATTACTTGTTATCTTAGGTGGTTACTATTTTTTAATTTTACGAAAACGATTAACTTACCGCTGGAATCTAGAGCAGGTGTTAGACATTAATCGGGAGGTTTCAAAGGCCTCTGTATCTGGCTCTTTCGAGTTTGAGGAGAACGATGAAGTGGAGCTGGAGTTAAATCGGGTTCCTCAGCGTATTATTGATGGAATCTTCAATGCGTTGAATGAACTTTTAGCAGTAGACTCTATTTTTATTGCTCTAAAACAGAGAGAGGAGGGATTCTCTTACTATTCGACAGAAGAGGGGATAGAGGGTGAATTTAGAGAAAATGTCGACGAGGTTTTTCGCTCCCAAAGAAGTAAAACAACAGGTAGGCAAACTTTACTTCCTTTAACGGTAGAGGTGGCTACAGAGAAGGAAAAGATAGGTGTATTAGGAATTGTTCAACGAGAAGGTTACTCGGTAGAGGCCGATTTGCTTTTTCTTAAGATAGTGGCAAACTATATCTCGATAGTATTGTATAACAAAGTACTTAAAGTTGGCTCAAAATATGAAGCGATCGAGTTGGCGGCAGATTATTCGCGCCGGGCATTGTGGGAAGGAAATCTCTTACACATCCAAAATATGGTGTTGGACAATTGTTTGTCGGCTATTAAACATGAAACAATTTACTACCCTAATAAAATAAAGCAGTTAATAGATCGTTTAGATCTGTTAAATCTTTCCCAAGCCGATGAAGAGAAAAACCTCATGTCGATTAAAGAGCTGCTTAGTTACTACCGGGGTGTATTTATGTTGCTCACTCGCTGTGCAACAAAGCAGGCAGAAGAGGCGCTCTTTAAGCGAGAAAGAGTAGAGGTAAAGTCTCTTTTTCAAACGGCTCAGGTTGCATTTAATCGAATGCATAAAAGGGGAAACCTCTCTTATACGCTAGCATTAAAAGGAGAAGAGCGTCTTGTGGTTTTGGGAGATGGTATTTTATTGAATTTTTTAATAGAGGTGCTATTAGAAGAGGCTTCCCACTCTTTGAAAGAGGGGATATTACTCTTGTCGGCCCAAGAAGAGGAACGTTTTGTTCGTTTTACCCTTTTTGATAGCAGGCGTGAATATACACAAGGAGAGTTGGATAAACTTTTTGACCCTAAGTTAGAGGGAATGAAGCAAAGGGAACAAGATGAGTTGAAAGGTACCGAATTCTTAATCTGTAAGCAGATTATAAGAATGCATGATGCACATACAGGTATTCGAGGCTGTAGGATCTTTGCTGAACAAGGAGAAGGTAGTGGATATCAATTAGTTTTCACTTTACCTAAAGTAAATTAGATAAAAATAAAAATATGGCAGAGGAAAATAAAAAATTTAAAGTCATTATTGTAGAGGATATGAAGCTCGAGCTAAAAGGAACGAAAGAGATCTTTAGGCATGAGATTCCTAATGCAGAGGTTATAGGTACTGCCATGACCGAAAAAGAGTTTTGGAGCTTAATGGAGGAGAAGATTCCAGATATGGTTCTACTCGACTTAGGACTTGGAGGTTCAACAACCGTAGGCGTAGAGATTTGTAGGGAAATTAACCAACTACATCCTGATGTGCGTGTGCTTATCTTCACAGGAGAGATTCTAAACGAGAAATTATGGGTAGATGTACTAGATGCAGGAGCCGATGGTATTATCCTTAAAACCGGTGAGTTGCTTACGAAAACCGATGTTCAAGCGGTAATCGATGGAAAACAGTTGGTTTTTAACTATCCTATACTTGAGCGAATTGTTGAACGGTTTAAACGAGCTGTGAACAACGATTACAAGCGGCAAGAGGCTATTATTAATTACGATATTGATGAATACGATGAACGATTTCTGCGTCATTTGGCCTTGGGATACACCAAAGAGATGATTGCTTCCTTACGAGGAATGCCTTTTGGTGTTAAATCATTAGAGAGAAGGCAGAGTGATTTGATTGGCCGCCTCTTTGAACCTCATGAGCAGCTGGGAGTTAATGCTACTCGTTTGGTTGTTCGAGCTCTTGAGTTACGTATTCTATCTTTAGATGAACTAGAGCCCGATGAGGAGTAAATACAAAGAGATACATCCAGCAACCCTTTTTTTCCTCTTAACAGTAGGAGTCATTCTAATTTCCTGGATGCTTTACATCTATGGAGTGAGAGTGGTGCAGCCTCACACCGGTGAAATGCTGTTGGTGCAGAACATGCTGAGTCCGGAGGGGGTACGGTGGACGCTTCGAAATGTGGTGAGTAACTTTACCAGTTTTGCTCCTTTGGGAATGGTACTTGTAGCGATGCTTGGTATAGGAGTGGCACAAGATAGTGGCTTGGTAGATGCCTCAATTCGATTCACCCTTAAAAACAAAAGCTCTCAAAATAGATCTATTCTCTTCCTCATTTTTTTAGGCATCTTATCGAATGTAATCGGTGATGCAGGGTATATACTTCTTATTCCACTTTCGGCAGTTTGGTTTAGTTACATCGGGCTTCACCCTGTTGTGGGGATCATAACCTCTTTTGTCTCTGTGGCAGGTGGATATAGTGCGAATGTTTTTATTAGTACCTTAGATCCTTTAATTGCGAGGGTAACACAAGAAGCAGCTGTAAAGAGCGGTGTAGCTCACGAATTAGTTGGTCCGTTTTGCAACTATTTCTTCATGTTTGCCTCTACATTTTTACTGATTGTTGTTATTTTTCTACTTGTAAAAAAATGGTTAATACCCCTTGTTCATCGAAAGTACGCTTTGGTAGAACCTCTCATCTATCGAGCTCTTTCTAGAAGAGAAAGACGCTCCTTACTCTTCTCGCTCTTTACAGCAGTTCTCTATGCTGTATTAATCCTAGTAATCACTTTTTCTCCTTGGGGCTTCTTGCGTGGGGTTAGTGGTGGCCTAATTCGTGCACCTTTTGTGATGGGAGCACTCTTCTTACTCTCATTAGGCTTGGGTATAATGGGGGTTGTTTATGGTTTTACATCGGGTAGGTATCGTTCTGATATCGATGTTATAAAAGGTCTTTCCTCCTCTATGAGAGTCTTAGCAAACTTTATTGTTATCGCTTTTTTTGCTTCCCAATTCTTTGGTGCTTTAACCTATACGCACTTGGATGAGTACTTGGTTATTAAGGGGGCAGAGCTATTAACCTCTATTCAAGGTCCCTCTTATTTTATTCTTGTAATTGGTGTGGTTGGGGTGGCTTCTCTTAATCTTGTAATGGTCTCTTCTTTGGCAAAATGGAATCTTATTGCCGTTTTAATTCTTCCCTATTTTGAATTAAATGGTTGGGGACCTGAGGTTGCGCAAGCTGTTTACCGAATAGGAGATAGTGCAACCAATGCGATAACTCCTTTTCTTTTCTACATGCCATTGGCTTTTACCTATCTGCAAGAGTATGAGGGAAGAAGTTCTTTTAGCAGACTCCTCTCTTATACTTGGAAGTTTTCTTGCTATATTCTTTTGCTGTGGACTCTCTTTTTGGTATTCTGGTTGCAGCTGGGACTTCCTTTAGGAATGTAGGTAAAAAAATAAGTTTTTAGTTTTGAGATTTAAAAAAATAGTTTACCTTTGCAATCGCAAATAAGGATGGTTCCGTAGCTCAGCTGGATAGAGCAACGCCCTTCTAAG
>JASLCM010000138.1 GCA_030151845.1 Bacteroides sp. | reverse complement strand
TTAGTTTTCTAAAAGCATTCTCTGGTAACGAAACCAAACTGCTCTCATTTTCTTTCATAGTTGTTTTTATTTTTGTGTTATTTATTTAATTCTATTTAAAATACGGTCAAAGTAAGCAAAAAAAAAGGAGAATCAGAAAGATTCTCCTTTATCATATAGATATATTTATCTCATTTTCTTACTCTTTAGGAGTCATTTCTCCCTCTATGTACAAACGTATTGTTGCTGTCTTAGCATTTGTTCGTAACACGATTGATTTTTTAAAATGCCCAGGATATCTTCCTTCTCCATTATAGGTAACCTTTATTACTCCTGTTTTACCTGGCAAAACAGGCTCTTGAGTGTATTCAGGAACTGTACATCCACAAGAAGCAATAGCCTGATGAATAACCAAGGGCGCATTTCCTACATTTGTAAAAGTAAAAGTAGCAGTTACTACAGGCTTGTTTTCTGAAAATGTTCCAAAATTATGTGTAGTCTTATCAAATTTAACCTCGGCTGCCGTTTGTGCAAACATCGTTACGGCACAAAACAGAAACATAAATGTATATGCAAATCCTCTTTTCATAATTCTTTTCATTTTAAATGTAAAAACAAATATACTAATTTTAGTTTTTGAATAGCAATGCGCTCAATCAAAAACTGTTAAAATAGTTTCTTCCTATTTCTTTTTTAATTCAATACCCATACGCATACCATCGTAAGATTCGGCAATGGAGCTTAAAGATTTCACCGTCTGATTGGTAGATTGCTTGGCTACATAGTTTGCAAATTGCAAGAGTTTATCTGCATCAAACAGTAAAGATAGTAAAGTTGGTGTTTGATTCACCTTAGCTGTAAAGTTCACTAAATCTCCATAACTTAAAACAATCTCATCTGTCTCTGTATTTATGCTGTACTTTCCATTCAGTGTTCTTCCAGCAAACTTACTCACAAATGTACTGTCTGAATGAAAATCAAATTCCACTCTATTTTTTCGAAAACCTATCCTACTTAATTGCTTGTCAAGTTTCTTCTCTAAAGCCGACGAGGCTACTGCACCCCCAGCCTTATTTAATAAATTATCCGACTTAAACTCTACTGCTGGCCCTTGATAGCCCCACTTTCCCTCTACATTTAAAGGTGCAGATATTCCTGTTAAATCAGAAACTGTTTTTGTTATCTTATCTTTATTAAATAAATCCTTAAAAGACTGTGCTTGAACTTCCAATCCTCCAAGAACATACATAGAGAATAAAACAAGAAATATTCTTTTCATAACTTACATTTTATAATAAATACCATTCACTTTTTCTATATAACTCAACACCTCTTCACGACCTATTTTTGTTTGTGAGGAGGTTATAAAATAGGGTGGCAACTCTATCCAAATTTTCAATAGATGGTTGAGATAAGTATTGATTTGCTTATCTAGTTGTCCTTTTTTTAATTTATCTCCTTTTGTGAAAATAATGGCAAAAGGAACATCATGTTCGTTCAACCACTCCATGAACTCAACATCAATTTGCTGCGGCTCATGCCTACAATCAACCAAAACGAATAAACAGCACAATTGTTCTCGCTCTAAAACATAATCTTCTATGATTCGCTGGATATTTTCTCGCTCTTTTTGTTGCCTCCTAGCATAACCATAACCAGGCAAGTCAACCAAAAACCACTCTTCATTAATGATAAAATGATTAATTAACAGAGTTTTTCCAGGCTTGGAAGATGTCATTGCAAGTTCTTTGCGATTGGCCAACATATTTATTAAACTAGATTTCCCTACGTTTGAACGACCAATAAATGCATATTCTGGAATTTGATCCTGAGGACATTTTTGAATATCTGTATTACTTATTACAAATCTTGCGGTATCTATATTCATACTTTTTTATTTTACGAGAATAACTTTTTCTGGACGATTAGAAAAGAGATAAAGTCCGGTAAATGTAATTAATCCATTTAACATTAACAGTTCATACCCAAATTTATATCCAAAAGACCGACCAACCCAAAAGTCTATTGCATAGCATAGAAGAGGAGAAGCTATAGCTATCCATGGAACTAGTTTGTCTTTTGCTAAGCGTTTGGTTAATAAGCCAAAGGCAAACATACCCAATAACGGACCATATGTATAGGAGGCTATTATATAAATTACATCTATAACACTCTGACTATTGATTAAACGAATCAAACAAATGAATAGAACCAGTAAAACAGAGAGTATCATATGTACAACTCTTCGCTTTCTCTTTGCTACAAGAGGATCCTTCTCTTCTTCTGTTCGAAGAATATCCACACAGAAGCTGGTTGTCATTGCTGTTAATGCCGAGTCGGAGTTACTAAACGCTGCAGCAATAATACCAATGGTAAAGAGTACTAACACACCTCTTCCTAGATGCCCTTGAGTGGTAAACATAGGTAGTATGTCGTCATTAACTGGAGGTAAAGCCAAATTGAGTTTTCCTGCTAATAGAACCAATAAAATACCAAGACAAAGAAACAAAAAGTTAAGGGGAACAAAAGAGAAACCATAACAATACATATTTTTTTGAGCATCTCTTAGGTTCTTACAAGTCAGATTCTTCTGCATCATATCTTGATCCAATCCTGTCATAACAATGACAATAAAAATTCCGCTAAAAAACTGTTTAAAGAAATTTCTTTTAGAGATCCAATCATCAAATACAAAGATTCGACTCATAGAACTCTCGCTTATAGCCTCCACCATCTCTGGAAAGGTAAAATTTAACTGGGTTACAACCGAGTAAATTATACCTAAAAGAGCTAAAACCAAACACAGTGTTTGCAAGGCATCTGTCCATACAATTGTTTTTATACCACTCTTATTCGTGTATAGCCAAACTAATAAAATAGCTCCTGCGGCAATCAAACCAAAAGGAACTAGGCCATCAAATACATAGGTATAGAGAATAAGGCATACTAAATACAGTTTAGCTGCTGTTCCCAACATTCTAGACAACAAAAAGAAAAGAGAGCCTGTAACATAAGAGCGATTTCCAAGTCTTTTACCTAAATAGGTATAAATACTTGTAAGATTTAAGCGGTAGTACAAAGGAAGTAGTAGATGTGCCACCACTAGATAGCCAAAGAAAAAACCAAAGACCATCTGCATATAAGTCATATCAATAGTTCGTACCATTCCTGGAACAGAAACAAAAGTTACTCCAGAAATTGAAGCTCCTATCATTCCTATTGAAACGATATACCAAGGCGACCTGTTCTCTCCTTTGAAAAAGGCTGCATTTGTTCCACTTCCTTTACCTGCAAAGCGAGATATTAAAAGCAGCAATGAGAAATAAATGAATATTGTTAGTAAAACTTCCATAATTGAGTGCAAAGATACAAATATTTATATCGTAATCTTTTAGATGTTTCTAAGCTTAGTAGAAAATTCTTATTAGATTGTTATCTTTGCAGCAAAAGATTGATTATAAAATGAACCAAGAATATCCATCTATTTTGTTAGAAAAGGCAATCGATGAATTTGCCAAACTACCAGGAATAGGTAAAAAGACTGCACTTCGATTAGTTTTACACCTTTTACGCCAAGAGAAGAGAGAGGTCGAAGCGTTTGGGAATGCCATCATAAAACTCAAAAATGAAGTAAAATATTGTAAGATGTGCCACAATATCTCTGATACAGCTATTTGTGAAATATGCGCCAACACGTTAAGAGATAAAAGTATCGTTTGCGTAGTAGAGAATATTCGCGATGTTATGGCTATCGAGGCAACACAACAGCACCGTGGGGTATACCATGTTTTAGGGGGGATTATCTCCCCAATGGATGGAGTTGGCCCCAATGACCTAACAATAGAAAGCCTCATTAATAGAGTGAAAGAATCTGGTGTTAAAGAGGTTATTCTCGCTTTGAGTACCACTATGGAGGGCGATACTACCAATTTTTACATCTATAGAAAATTAAAAGATCTAGACGTTAAGGTGAGTGTCCTAGCACGTGGTGTCTCAATAGGAGATGAACTGGAATATGCCGATGAGATAACACTTGGAAGAAGTATTGTGAATAGAACAGCGTTTACCGGAATTATTTAATTTATGGAAGAGTACATTAAAAAAATAGTATTTAGGCTACAGTTTTTGTTTTATTTAATATGGGGCATCCCCATAGTATTAGTTGTTGTTGCCGAGCTAAACCTCTTCCCTATTGGGCAATTAGTAGGAAAAGAACAAGTGATTTATCTTACTGAGACTTTACTCATTTTAGGAACAGCTGCAGCAATTCCCCTATCATTGAAATACTTTAGTAAAATTGTAGACAAGAAAATCGTAAACTTATCTACCCTAGATGCGTTAAAAAAATATCAACTCTGGAGTATTTTACGTTTACTTACTCTAGAAGGAGTTGCACTGGCCGGCTTTATTTCTTACTATCTAACAATGAGTAATACAGGAACTTTTTGTGCACTAATAGCACTTACCGCAACACTTTTTTGTATCCCTAGTGAAAAGAGATTGAGAAGAGAGCTATACATGGAAAAAGAGAACATGGAATAAAAAAGATGAAAGAGTACCCTTATTTAAAGAATCGAGAGATCCAACTTAGAGCAGTAGAACCAGAAGACCTTGAGGTTATGTATCAAATTGAAAATAACCCTGAACATTGGTCTGTTGGTGCATCCAGAGCTCCCTACTCCTTTTATAGTTTAAGACGTTATATTGAAGAGAGCCAGAACGATCTATTCATAGACCAGCAACTCAGACTTATGATAGATGTAATCCAGTCTGGTAAAACCATAGGAGCGATTGATTTGTTTCACTTTTCTCCCCATCACCAAAGAGCTGAGGTTGGTGTTGTTATTTTAAAAGAAGAAAGAGAAAAAGGATATGCAAAACAGGCACTAGAAAGCCTTACAAAATATGCATTTACCTGTTTGCAACTGCATCAGCTCTATGCAGAAGTCCCCAGCAGCAACCAACCTAGCCTCAACCTGTTCGAATCGGTAGGATTTCATAAAGCTGGGGTTCTTAAGGACTGGCATCTCTTTGAGGGAAGATTCCAAGATGCTCTTATTTTACAAAAAATAAACAATCTTTAATTCAGAGCTGGAATTTGAGGAAACTTCGACCAGGTTTTGTATTTATAGCCCAAACGCTCTAAGGTGCTCTTCCATAACCTATCAATTGGCTCATCCAGTAAAAAGGTTAGATTTTCCTCAGCGACAACCCAGGTATTGGTCTTAAGCTCATCTATAATTTGTTTGCTATCCCAACCTGAATAACCTAAAAAGAAACGTACTCTCCCCTCTTTATACCTCCCTGACAATAAGTACTCTTTAACTGCGTTAAAATCGCCATTTAAGTAAATTCCATTTCCCATAGAGAGAGAGTTTGGAACATCTTCTAAATCGTGCAAATAAAAAAGAGTATCCATTCCTATAGGCCCTCCTTTATACAAGGGAATAGGCTCCAACTCATCTAAACCTTTTATCAAGTGATTAAGGTTGTAACGCATAATTCTATTAAAGACTAACCCCATACTTCCTTGTTCTGTATGTTCTATTAATAGTATTACAGATCTACCAAAATCTGGCTCAACTAAAAATGGGGCAGCTATAAGAATCCTCCCTTTGGCTGGAACTATATTATTCGACTCTATTTTAAATAAATTCAAGATGTCTGTATTCAGCTTCATATACACTAAGATATAGTTTTCCCTATAGCTTACAAACATTATTTAAGAATATAAGGTTCGTTTTTCTTGTGTCATTTAAGAACAGAAAAAAAATTTTGATATTTTATTTGATCGTAATAAATACAAGATTTTGACTCTTAATTAGTTATAGACACCCTTATTTTTATTCGAAGAAAAAAAGTAAAAAAAGTTGATAAAGGTGTTGCAAAATCAAAAAGATTCAATACCTTTGCAACGCAATCAAGAGAGATTGATGCTTGTTTAAAACAAAAAATGGTGTGGTAGTTCAGTTGGTTAGAATACCTGCCTGTCACGCAGGGGGTCGCGGGTTCGAGTC
>JASLCM010000243.1 GCA_030151845.1 Bacteroides sp. | reverse complement strand
CATAGCTTGAGCTTACATGAGCTGCACCTTGTAAAAAGATATTCAGATAAAGATTTTTATACTCCATGCCTATATTAAATCCATAGATTATTTCAGGATGAGGTGCATATCCTATAACACCTTTATCGTAATCATCGATAACACCATCTCCATTTAAATCTTTAAACATTAAGTCTCCTGGTCTAACTGGATAAGTAGGTTTTGGTACATTAGGATTCTCCAAATCATCAAAATCATAGAAGGAACCAGTCCATGTATATCCAAAGTAAGAATCAATAGGGTGTCCTTTTTGCATTTGATAATCGTAAGCTTTTTCAACCTCTGCAATATACTTTATCTTATTTCTAGCAAAAGTGTAGTTTAAGCCTAAGTTGTACTTAAACTCGCTAATATTATCTCTAAAATTTAATGTAATTTCATATCCTCTATTCTCTACTCGACCTATATTTTGAGCGGGTAAGTCATTTGTTAACAAGCCATTTTGAGTAGGTAAGTCTTCACGACGAGCAAGGATATCCTTTCGGTCCTCATAGAAGTAATCAAACGATCCCGATAATTTATTATTGAACAGAGTAAAGTCCACTCCAAGGTTTGTTTTATAGGCTATTTCCCAGGTAACCTTGTCATTACCAAGAACTCCCTCACGCACTCCTGGTCGGTTGGTTTTCTGTGCCTCTTCTCCAAACTCATATACACCTGGATATTTGGAGTATTGCCCCCACCGTGATTGAGATGAGTTATACACATAGTCGTATAGAAAACGATAAGATCCTATTTTATCATTACCTGCTGTACCATAAGAAGCTCTAAGTTTAAAGAAATCCACAAAGGAAACATTCTCTTTAAAGAAGCTCTCTTGAGAAAGAACCCAGCCTATAGATCCTGCAGGGAGTATAGCATATCTATTCCCCTCAGCAAACTGATCCGAGCCATTATATCCAACATTAAACTCTGCTAAGTACTTATCCTTATAAGCGTAAGTTGCTCGCCCTGCCAATCCTTGATAGTTAACAGGTAGATTGTATGCTAATTCACTTTTAGTTAGCGTATATATCCCCATTAAACTAACTTTATGATCCTCGGCAAAAGTTCTATTGTAATTAATAGAGAACTCAAAATGATTCTTATTAAGTGGACTAAGTGTTGTTTTCGTGTATGTTGGAACAGTAGCAGCTTCGGCTAAACGATACGTATCTGAGTCTGCATAATAATTCCAGTACGCTGGTTTAATGTTATAAATTAAACGAGATCCGGAGTTAAAAGTTCCTCCATACATGGCACGTACAGATAACCCTTTTAAAATAAAATCTAATTTCTGTTCTAGGTTTATATTTGTTTGAAAAGAGTTTATATCTCTTTGGGTATATCCACCGCCATATAGTTCTCCATAAACATTTGGTTTAGTTGGAGGCAACCCGTAATTTAAGGTTCCATCTGGATTAAATACAGGGAATTCATGAACTGTGAGGTTGGCTATATCCCACCAAAAAGATCCTGCATATCGCTGGCCGGAGCTGTCTCCATGATTCGCATCATTTTTCTTCTCGACGGTTCCATTAAGACTAACTTTAAGTGTTGTACTTTTTGTTAAATTAAAGTCTAAATTAGTACGTAAGTTATACCTATTGTAAGAGGCATTTGTACTGTAATCTTTAAAGTCTCTTCCTTTAAAAGGGCCACCTGCATTTAGGTATTCACCAGAAATGTAGTATTTAACTAGCTTAGTTCCTCCATTGATATTAAACGTTGCCTGTTTCTCACTAAAGTGATCACGAACCAACATATCACGCCAATTAACATCGGGGTGTCCATAGGGGTCATCTCCTTTTTTCCAATGTTCTAAATCCTCTGCAGTAAACTTCTCTTTCAATCCCATGTTACGAGAAGCCTCATTGTACAAATAGGCATACTCATATGCACCTAGGAATTTTGGATATTTCAAAGGCTTATGGATTCGGTACTCGGCTCTAACAGACACCTTGGGTTTACCAAGTTGTCCTCTCTTTGTTGTTATTAGGATAACACCATTGGCTCCACGAACACCATAAACAGCTGTAGCCGAGGCATCTTTTAAAACACTCATTTGTTCTACGTCCTCAGGGTTGATATTGGAAAAAGATGACTCTATCCCATCAACTAAAATTAAGGGAGCTGCTGAGTTAGTTGTTGCTTTTCCTCGAATAAAAATATCAGCATCTGCGATATCACCATTCTCACTGTATCGAGTTGTACCGCCACCAATATTACCATCACTTAATCGAACGATAGCACCTGTAATCTGACCTGCAATTGCATTTGTCAGGTTCGCAGGAGCTGCCATTTGTAGTTTTTTATTATCTACAACAGATATAGCTCCAACAACACTTGCTTTTTTCTGCTGCCCATAACCAACAGCTACAACCTCGTCAAGACTGATTTGGTCGGGTTCTAGAACTATCTTCAAGTTATTCATAGATTCTTTTACCTTTAATTCATAAGGCTTATATCCAACAAATTGAACCTGAAGTATGGCATTGTTCTTACTCAATGTCACATTAAACTCTCCATCTAATCCAGTAGACATTCCATTAGCTGTGCCTTTTTCTAAAACAGATGCACCAATTAATGGCTCGTTCGTTTCATCATAAACCTTACCACGAACAGTAGGGCCTTGTGCATAGAGTATAGTACTACACAAAACGAACAATATATTTATTATTATTTTCTTCATAGGTACTAGTTTAAAATCCATTTTTATCTCCCCCATCCTTCATTTTGTTCTAATAAAGAGTTTCGGTTAACTTCAGATAAAGGGAATGGGTAATAATACATCTGAGGTTGAAACACACGTTTTTCTACGGTTATGCGTTCGTAGTTATAGCTTCCATCTGCTGTAGGAGTTATCCGTAATCCTGAAACTGGTTTATTTAAGACTTTATCTGCTAGTTTCCAGCGGCGTAAATCATATCCTCTGTGCTCCTCATATGCTAATTCTACCTGTCTTTCACTTTGAATGGCAGTTCTCATTGCTTCTTTATCACCAGTAGAAACAGTTAAAGATAGATCGACATTTCCTTTCAATCCTGCACGTTCTCTTATCAATTTTATTGCTCCTCGTGCAGTTAAACCATAGCTTTCTGGATCAACATCTGGCCCATATGCTTCATTCATCGCTTCGGCATAGTTTAATAGAGTTTCGGC
>JASLCM010000128.1 GCA_030151845.1 Bacteroides sp. | reverse complement strand
TACTGTGTTGTAAAGATGAAAACTTCTCAGGGAATATCTCTTACACGATTTACTGAATTGTTTATATGATTTACAGTTTATCCAAAGGTTTACGATTTTTTTCCTCCTTTTGTTTATACTGCGAAGGAGTAAAACCTGTAGTTTTTTTAAACTGTGTACTTAAATGTGCTGAACTAGAGTAGTTTAATTGATTAGCTATCTGACTAAGTGTTAATTCATCATAGACTAAAAGCTCTTTTACACGTTCTATTTTTTGTTGAATGTAAAACTTCTCTATTGTAGTTCCTTCTATCTCAGAAAACAGGTTACTTAAGTATGTATAGTCCATATGTAGTTGGTCACTTAGGTAGTCTGATAAATTGATTGTTAGTGGAGCCTCTGCGTAGATAGATTCAATGATATTTGTCTTAACCAACTCTATTAAACGTGTTCTTTTATCGTCAATTAACTCAAAACCTATTTCTAAGAACTCTTTTTCAAGCCTATTTATCTCTTCTGATGTAAGTTCTCGTTCTAACTCCACCTCACCCAACTTTATATTTTCAACACCTACTCCAAGTGCTGTGAGATGTGCTCTTACTACTAAAATACACCGGTCGCACACCATATTCTTTATATATAGCTTCATCAATTACGCTTTAAATTCAGACAAGATCTAATAGGTTTCAAAATAAGAATAAAGTTATTAAGGGCTATAGCATCTCAAGCTAAGAATTCCTAAAAAGAGAGATTTACTTATTAATGCCCTTTCTTACAACTTATTATATTGTTTAGAAACTGAACAAATAGAGCTCTTCTTTGTTGTTATAATTAGTAAATTTATGTCAATATTAATTTTTTATAGTATATTATTGCCGGACTTTAGAAAGAATCACATATGAGAAAATTTCTAGAAATTATTCCGATACGATTTATTCTCCCTTTCTTTATTATTGGAGGGATTGCTGTTGGCTTAGGCGTCTATACGCTCTATATGTCTAGAGCACACTCCTATTTATCAGACGATCCTGCTGCCTGTGTAAACTGCCACATCATGGCACCCTATTATCAATCTTGGGACCACAGTTCTCACGCTCAATGGACCAGCTGTAACGATTGTCATGTACCACACAACAGTATTTTTAATAAGTATTTCTTTAAAGCAAAGGATGGACTATATCATGCGGCTGTATTCTCTATTCACGGAGAGCCAGAAACAATTCGTCCACGAGAGGAGAGTTACCAGGTCATCATGAATAACTGCATCAGGTGCCACACACAACTCAATACTGAGTTTGTTAAAACTGGGATGATCACTTATACAGAGGCAGTAGCGGGAAAGGGTAAGGCTTGTTGGGACTGTCATACAGATGTTCCTCACACCCAAATTAGTAATTTATCCTCTTCACCCAATGCCATTGTACCTCTTCCCAGTTCGCCAGTTCCAGATTGGCTAAAAAAACGATTAAAAGATTAATAAAAACCTATTAAGTATAAATATTATGTTTAAGAAATTAGCTGAAGCCATTAAAAGAAAGCCTGCTATTGGTTGGGGAATATTCACAGTTGTTATGATTGGAGTATTTTTTCTTGGTCTACTAGCTGCTTCTATTACAGAGAGACGAGCAGAAATAGTTACTCTTTTTAATAACAAAAAGATCCAAATAGAAGGAATTAATCCTCATAATGCTGAATGGGGGATCAATTACCCAAGAGAGTATACCACTTGGAAAAAGACCGAAGAGATGGATTTCAGAAGTAAGCACATGGGTAATGCTCCAACAGATGTCTTAGAGAGTAGACCAGAAATGGTTGTTCTTTGGGCTGGATATGCTTTTGCTATGGATTACACTGCTCCGAGAGGCCATATGCATGCCATTGAAGATATGACTGGAACTTTAAGAGTAGGATCGCCCGATGAACATACTGCAGATATGCAACCTGGTACTTGTTGGACCTGTAAAAGTCCCGACGTTCCTCGACTTATGAATGAGGTTGGTATTGAGGATTTCTATAAAGCCAAATGGAGTCAATGGGGAAGTGAGGTTGTTAACCCCATCGGGTGTGCAGATTGCCACGACCCATCCACTATGAACTTAACAATTACTCGTCCGGCCCTTGTTGAGGCTTTTCAGCGTCAAGGAAAAGATATAGCTCAAGCTACACCACAAGAGATGCGCTCTCTTGTATGTGCACAATGTCACGTAGAGTACTCCTTTCAAGGAGAGAGCAAATATTTAACTTTTCCCTGGGATAACGGGATGACTGTTGAAGATATGGAGGCTTTTTATGACAATATGCAGTTTACAGATTTTACGCATAAATTGAGTAAAGCTCCAATACTTAAAGCACAACATCCAGACTACGAACTTTTTGTTATGGGACCTCATGCAAAAAGAGGTCTATCTTGTGCAGATTGTCACATGCCTTACCTCTCCGAAGGTGGAATTAAATACTCCAACCACCAAATTATGAGTCCACTTAAGAACATAGCCAACACTTGTCAAACCTGTCACAGAGACAGCGAAGAGGCTCTCCGTAATTATGTTTACGAATATCAAGATAAAGCGCTGGAAATAAGAGATAGAGTTGAAAATGAACTTTCTAGAGCACATATTATGGCAAAAGTAGCTTGGGAAAATGGAGCAAAAGAGGCGGAAATGCACCAAGCACTTCAACTGATTAGACAAGCACAATGGAGATGGGACTTTGCGGTAGCATCTCACGGAGCATCTTTTCATGCACCAGTAGAAACCCAAAGAATCTTGGCTCACAGTTTAGATCGCACCATGCAAGCGCAATTAGAGCTACAGAAAGTTTTATATACTCAGGGGATAACTAAAATAGACTTTCCAGATTTATCAACCAAAGAGAAAGCACAAGAGTATATCGGGATAGGTATAAAAGAGAGAAAAGAGCAAAAAGAAAATTGGAAAAAGAACACACTTCCTAAGTGGATTGAGAAAGCAAAACAAGAAGGTAAGCTGATTGCACATAAATAGCTTATCTTAAAAAAAAATGAGAGATGAATGAAGAATATTTCTATACAGATGGATATAACAAGTTTGGACCGTTTACTCTTCTTGAATTAAAAAACAAAGCAATTAGTAGACAAACAAAAGTATGGAGAAAAGGGCTTGATAACTGGATTCCCTTAGAGCAAGTTCCAGAATTAAAGGAGTTTTCTAGCTCTCTCCCTCCAGGTGTACAACAGGCAGAATCGAATACTCAAGTAGCCCCAAAAACTTGGCTGATAGAAGCCATATTAGCCACTATATTTTGTTGTGTCCCCTTTGGTATTGTTGGTATTGTTTATGCTGCAAAAGTTGATAGTAGGTTTTCTATTGGTGATTATCAAGGTGCGGTAAATGCTTCAAATAATGCTAAAAAGTGGGTTAAATATAGTGTTATAGCTGCTTTTATTGTGGTAGTCGGTTATTTTCTGCTATTTCTATTTGGAGTGGGGAGCACTCTTCTTCTAGAGGATTTCTAATCTTCATCAATCTTTTTTAATAAGTGTCTATCTACTAGGTGGACACTTTCCTATTGATACAAACACTCATGAAAGACAATAGAAAACTTTGGCAATGGCCTTGGAGATATAAAGAGAGCTTTGTTTTTATTCTTGGCTTGATGCTTGTAGGATTTGCGCTACAGCTCATTGTTGGTAGTTTCAACTTTTACCTGCTAGCCTCCCCTATTAACTATACAATTGGTGGACTGTTTCTTCTTTTCTTTGGCTTTTTTTCTTATTCAAAGAGAAAAACCAAATTATATACCTGGCTTACAAGTATTCCCTTCTCTGTTACATTAATCGGAGGACTCTTAATACTAAGTATCTTCATGGGGTCTATTCCTCAAAGACTCACTGCTTCAAAGAGCTCCATGCCTTTATACTCCCAATTTGGGTTTGATGCAGTAACTTCTATGTGGTCTTTTGTAATTCTCTATTTC
This sequence comes from Bacteroides sp., assembly GCA_030151845.1. Lineage (GTDB taxonomy): Bacteria > Bacteroidota > Bacteroidia > Bacteroidales > Bacteroidaceae > Bacteroides_E. The sequence continues at coordinate 1,847 of JASLCM010000128.1, read as the reverse complement.
CTTACCCTTCTCTCCTTGGGACTTACAATTTCTAAAAAGCTATGGAGGCTACAGAAAAAAGACTTTATTTTTCATACTAGCCATATCGGATTGTGGGTTTTACTATTCGCTGCAGGATTAGGTTCTGCTGATATGAAGAGATATGTTATGCATATTCCTGAAGGAGAGGTTGAGTGGAGGGTATATAGTCCAGAAAAGGATATTCTTGAATTGCCAATAGCTATCCAGTTGCATGATTTTATAATGGAGGAGTATCCACCACAACTAGCCTTAATTAACAAAACAAATGGAAAGCTGTATCCTGATTCGAAAAAATCTTTTTTCTCCTTAGACTCTCCTTCCCCAATAGGAGAATTAGGTCCTTATCAGGTAGAACTAAAAAAGTATATACATAATGCCATCAGGAGTAGTGACACCCTTTATCGTGAGGCTCATATGCCTGGAGCTACACCTGCAGCGCATATCACAGTTAAAACAAATAATAACCTCACAAAAACAGGATGGGTATCTGGAGGAAATGCAATACAGCTATTTTCTACTATTGATATTGATTCGATTTATAGTATTGTAATGACTCGTCCAGAGCCCAAACGTTTTCTTTCAAAGGTAGATATCTTCACAAAGGATGGGAAAGAGTATTTAAATCAAGAAATAGAGGTAAATAAACCTTTTAAGACAGGAGACTGGACTATCTACCAGTATGGCTATGATAATGAAGCGGGTAAACTATCTTCTTATACCAGCTTAGAACTAGTCTATGATCCATGGCTAACCTATGCTTACATAGGGATAGGGCTACTTTTTGTAAGTTCTATCGCATTAGTCATTCAAGGAAAACCTACTAAATCGAGAAAGATATGACATGGAATAATTTTATCTATTTTGCATACCCAACCTTATTATGTTGGGGAGTATCGGGAGTATTGATAAACCTCCGTAAATATAGGAAATTAGCCTTACTACTAATGAGTTTGGGATTGCTCATTTTTTTCTCTTTTATTATAGGCTTGTGGATTGGACAAAACCGCCCTCCACTCCGCACTATGGGTGAAACGCGTCTCTGGTATTCTTTCTTCTTATCTGCAATAGGGCTATTAACTTACTACAGGTGGAGATACTCTTGGCTACTCACTTTTTCATCTCTTGTAGCTTCTATTTTTATCGGTATTAACATCCTAAAACCTGAGATACACTCGGCTAACCTAATGCCAGCTCTACAAAGCTATTGGTTTATTCCTCATGTAACTGTCTATATACTCTCCTATGCAATGCTAGGTGCTGCTACCATAGCTGCCTCGATTAAACTTTATAAAATCAATAAAGGCGAAACAGAGCAAGGGCTTTTACTCTTTATTGATAACCTTATTTACATTGGATTTGGTTTTCTTATGTTAGGACTCTTAATGGGTGCTCTATGGGCAAAAGAGGCTTGGGGGCACTATTGGTCATGGGACCCTAAAGAGACTTGGGCTTTTATAACCTGTGCTGCATACCTTATCTATATTCATATGCGGTTACGTAATAGTCACCTAAAAACTACACTTTGGCTGCTTCCCTTAGCCTTTATCCTTTTACTCATCACCTGGATTGGTGTTAACTACCTACCATCGGCTCAAACAAGTATTCATACCTACTCATAAACCCTCTATCTACTAGGTATTTAAGGGATATTCACTCTTCTTAATGGTAGAAAGAGAAGAAAAGCAAAACATTTAACATAGTTTATGTGTTTGGTGTGTAAAAAGATAGCACCTTTGCGAAGTTTTTTTGAGTAGTCATTTTAGGGTTATTTATAGCCCTGCAAATCTTGTTGAAATGAATATGAAGGTGAAAGGTATTATTTGTGA
>JASLCM010000195.1 GCA_030151845.1 Bacteroides sp. | reverse complement strand
AAAGGTTATAGCAGGCTGACCATTGAATATAAACTGCTCTGCTGCAGCAAAAAGATGATCTAGATTTGGAAGTACCCTATTCAACTCATAGGTATCTGGATACCAATATGATAAAAGAGCCATCTGGAAAGCTATCCGAGTAAACGCTGTCACCTTGCTGGGTTTAAAACGATAAAGCATTACCAAAAGGTAAGTACCACACACAATAACCGCTCGATCAAAAAACATTTTTAAAGGACTATCTAACTCAGGGTACAGTCCTATAATTAAAAGAGAAGTTAGCCCTATATAGATCAAAGCTATCTTTTCTACTCCAAACAACCCCTTACGAGGTTCAATCTTTTTAAATAAATCTAAAGCCATCCTTCTTTTTTATACCAAGTGATTGTCTCGTTTACACCCCTCTCTAAATTGTATTCGGGTGTATAACCTAACTCCTCTACCGTGTTTGAAAGATCACATCGCCAGTTTCGCTGCTTCATAATTTTGTATTTATCCAAGTTAAGCGTACTGGGGCGTCTGGTTAGTCGAGACAGAAATTCAGCGCACAAAGATATAACTTTTAAAAGTATTAATGGTGCTTTAATTCGGATTACCCATTTTTTCCCTAACTCTCTCTGTATTAGATCTGAAAAATCTCTACTCGCATAAGTCTCTCCATCAGTCACAAAATAAGCTCTTCTAGTAATCCCTTTCTCCACTCCTTTAAAAATAGCTTGAACCAAGTCCTTCACATATACGAAGGTTAATTCTTGTTTGCGAAAGCCTACAGAAAAGTCGACACCCGACTTAATGGATTTGGCCATTAAAAAGTAGTCCTTTTCACGGGGTCCATAAACCCCTGTTGGACGGAAAATCAGATAAGGAAAATCGGTCAAACTTCTTAAGTAATTCTCTGTTTTGAGCTTGCTCTTCCCATACGCGGTGTTGGGACTAGTAGGATCGGACGTTCTGATTTCAGTATAATCTTTTTCACGAATAGGTCCATAGACACTTAATGTGCTCACAAAAATAAATTGCTTAGGGACCAATTTAAGCTCTATTAATTGCTCTACAAAGATTTTAGTTTGCTCATAATTAACTCGCTCAAAATCGACCGAAGACAGACATTTGGTTACTCCAGCGCAATGAATAATCGTATCAAAAGCACCCACCTCTTCCTTTTGTCGCAATAGGGATGCAGTGAGCTCCTCTTTATCCGAAAAATCCAACTCGATGAATTTGATACCATTGGCCTGTAAATTTTTCCTACTACTAGATTTCCTTACACCCGCCCAGGTTTCTAATCCTCTTCGCAGAGCTTCCTCTACAACAAAACTACCAATAAAACCACTTGCTCCGGTCACTAAAACCCTTCCCATTTATTGTCTATTTAGGTTCAACATGAATACCAATGTGAGTCTCCTCACCAAACTCTTTCCTCAACACTCTCTCTACAACAACCGTTACATCGTGAGCTTCCTCCAAGCTAAGTTGAGCATCCATCTGCAGAATAAACTCAATGGCATAGTAACTCCCTATTTTTCGTGTTTTGAGTCCATTTAATTTCCCCTGAGGTACAGCATGAGCAACCAACTCCATTATTTTCTTCTCTGTTGCAGGAGAGAGAGAACGCTCAAGCAACTCATCTAAAGTAGATTTCAATATTTCATAGGCTGCTTTTACTATAAAAATACTTACCACAACAGCAGCAATGGGGTCTAATACGACCCACTTCTCCCCTAAAAAGATAGCTCCTCCTATCCCAATACTAGTTCCAATCGAGGAGAACGCATCACTTCTATGATGCCAAGCATTGGCGATAACTACTGGAGAGTTGATTGTTTTTCCAACACGAAGAGTGTATTGATAGAGCAACTCTTTACTTAAAATAGATAGTATAGCTATCCAAAAAGCAACAGTATGTGGTTTAACCAAAGCTACCCCGGTAAAAAACAGATAGATTGTTTTAGCTCCTGAGTAAAAGATCCCCACACCCACTCCAAGTAAGATTACACCAATCAAGAGCGTTGCTAATGTTTCAAACTTTCCGTGACCATAATCATGACCATCATCCTCTGGTTTATTTGCTACCTTCACAAAAATCAGAACGATTAAATCGGTTATAAAGTCGGATAAGGAGTGAACGGCATCAGCCACTAAGGCTGCACTGTTTCCTAGTATTCCAAAAATGAACTTTAAGAGTAGTAGTAAAAAGTTTACAACTGAACCTTGTAGGGTAACTCTTACAATACTTCTTTCTCTATCTTTTCTCATCGCATCATAGGGCTTAAATTAAAAAGCAAAGTTAAAATAAAATCACAAGTAGACCCTCTTCTCCTCACAATTAACACCTAAACCTACCCCTTGTTTATATTTATACATACTTTATTTAAGAAGTCTATTTTTATTATCAATAAGCTGAAAAAGTATATTAATTATAAATAAAAAGAGGAAATATATGCAAGAACTATCTATGAAAAAGTAATTTTCCTTTCATTTCATTCTGAAGAAAACTTTTTTAGCGTTACCTTTGCATGTTTTATACAGTATATATAGAATATAAACAATAAAATAGATAGCAGACGGTATGAATAGTAAACCAAATCTAGTCGCAGTATTACTCGTATTTTTATTCTCTTTATCAACCCCCGCATGGTCTATGTCACCATCATTAAATCTAGAGACTGAACAGTGGTTCAAGAAGAAAAAGAAGAAAGCAGCAGAGACTAAGGAGGAGAGCGAGAAGAGTAAGAAACAGTACGATGATTTAGTTGAGAAAGGCAAGAAGCAAGATGGAATGTTTAAGGTTTTCCAAAAAGATAAGGATTACTTTTTTGAGATTCCAGTAAACCTTTTAGGCAGAGATATGCTTGTAGTAAATAAACTACAAAGAGTGCCTGAAGAGTTAAATGAAGCAGGAGTTAACAGAGGTGTTAACTATGAGAATCAAATGATTCGCTTTGAACTCAACAAAGAGAGTAAACAACTGCAGATCAGACAGAGCAGACCTCTTCCTCTATCGCCAAAGGAAGATGCAATTACAAAATCTGTTGAGGATAACTTTATTTCTCCCTTAATCGCCTCGTTCAAGATTGAAGCCTATAACAACGATTCTACCGGGGTTGTTATTAAGGTGAATGACATTTATAATGGAACAGAAACTAGCATAAACAATGTTTTCACTAACATCAACCTAGGTACCTCGGCCATTAAAGATTTATCCAAAATACAACAGATAAAAAGCTATCATAATAACGTTGTGGCTTATTCAGAACTAACAACAAAGGTTACAGAGGGTACTGAAAGTATCTATATAACTGTTGAGGCCAGCTCTACTTTACTTTTGCTTCCCGAAAAACCTATGGTTGGAAGATTAGACAATCAGCGTGTTGGTTATTTTACAACCCCTTTCCTAAGCTTCAGCGATAAGCAACAGAAACTAGAAAAAAAGGAGTTTATTACACGTTGGAGACTTGAACCCAAGCCAGAAGAGATGGCAGCTTATCTAAGAGGAGAGTTAGTGGAGCCTGTCAAGCCTATCGTATTCTACATCGATCAAGCAACGCCTTATCAATGGAGAAAACACATCAAAAAAGGAGTAGAAGATTGGCAAGTTGCTTTTGAGAAAGCTGGTTTCAAGAACGCAATAGTTGCAAAAGAGGTTACAGATAGCTTAGCTCTTGAAATGGATGACATCAACTACTCTGTTATTACATATGCCGCTTCAGCAAAGATGAATGCGATGGGACCTTCTATTCTAGATCCAAGATCTGGTGAAATTTTAGAGGCAGACATCATGTGGTGGCATAACGTTCTCACCATGCTGCAAGAGTGGAACACCGTACAAACTGGAGCTGTAAGAGAAGAGGTTCGTGGCAACACCATTCCTGAGGAGATCATGGGAGATGCTATTCGATTTGTTGCCTGCCATGAGGTTGGACACTCTTTAGGCTTAAGACACAACATGATGGGATCGTGGGCTTATCAAACCGATTCATTACGATCTGCTAGCTTTACTAAAAAAATGAACTCTACCTCCTCTTCTATTATGGATTATGCAAGGTTTAATTATGTTGCACAACCTGAAGATGGAGTTGTTAATCTCTCTCCTCACATTGGCCCTTACGACATCTTTGCAATTGAATATGGTTATAGATGGTATGCAGCAGATAATCCAGAAGAGGAAAAGAGCCACTTAAACAGTTTCTTAAAGAAACACACTGGTAGATTATACAAGTATAGCGAAGCACAGGACCCTAGAGATGCTGTTGATCCAAGAGCTCAAAATGAGGATTTAGGAGATGACGCTGTAAAATCTTCTAAGCTAGGAATCGCAAACTTAAAGCGCATAGTTCCTGAAATACTCAAATGGACAACCACAGGAGAAGAGGGTCAAACATATGCAGAGGCCTCTCGCCTTTATTATGCTGTCATTAATCAGTGGAACTACTTCTTATACCATGTAATGGCCAACGTGGGTGGTATTTACATTGAAAACACTACCGTTGGCGATGGGGTTAAGACTTATACTTTTGTTGAAAAAGAGAAGCAAAAAGAGGCTGTACAGTTCCTTCTTGATGAGGTTTTATGCTATCCTGAATGGTTGTTTAATACAGAAGTTGGTGAATATACCTACCTTTTAAGAAACACTCCGATTGGAAAGATTGAAAATGCCCCTACCAAAATTCTAAAGAATGCTCAAGCCTATATTTTTTGGGATTTATTATCAAACTTCCGACTCATGAGGATGCTCGAAAATGAGTCTGTTAATGGAAAAGAGGCATTCACTGCTGTAGAGCTTATGGATATGCTTCATAAGGGTATTTTTAAAGTAACAGAACAGGGAGGAACACCAGATGTGATGACAAGAAATCTTGAAAAAGGTTTTGTCGATGCTCTTATTACAGCAGCAGCAGAAGCTGAAGGGGTAAAAATAAACAAGCACCTAACAGACAGTCACTTCTTATTTGATAACCAACAGCCTTTCTGCAGTTGCGACGAGATTGCTCATAAGTCATTTAACGCATCTAGAATGGGGGCACAAAGAACACTAGACTTTTATGGTTCTCAACTAAACCGAATCTCTGATGCTATTTCTGTAAAAAGAGGAGAGCTAATGAGAATTAAAAAACTACTCGAAAAAAGAGTTAACACCAGTGATATTGCTGCTCAATATCATTATCAGGATTTAATTTTACGTATAAACACTGCTTTAGGATTAAAGTAGCAAACTGAGATTATAAAATGAGAAAATACATTTATACTATTTTATTGTTTTGTGGCATAGCCTTACAGGCTCACGCTACTGATCGAATCATTAAAGGAACGGTTATCTCAGGAGAAGACAACCTTCCATTAATTGGCGCCTCGGTTTACATTGACTCCAGTGACCTGAAGAAGGTGGGATTAGGAGATAAAACGATAGGAGTTATTACTGACCTTAATGGGAATTTCTCTCTTTCAGTTCCTGAGGGGGTGACTCGTGTTCTATGTAGTTATGTAGGGCACGACATTGTAACGCTTACACTCACACCAGGAAAGACCACCTATAACATCACTTTAAACCCTACCTCACAAATGTTGGATGCGGTAGTTGTTACGGGTTATCAAGTTATTGAAAGAAGGAAGTTAACTGCTGCTGTTTCTAAAATAGATATTTCTGAAGAGATGGTGGGTGCTGTGAAGAGCGTTGATCAAGCATTGGCTGGGCAAATCGCTGGTCTCCAAGTAACACCAACATCGGGAACACCTGGTGCACCCATGAAAATAAGAATTAGAGGTACCGCCTCTCTAAATGGTACTCAAGATCCACTCTGGGTTCTTGACGGAATTCCATTGGAGGGAACAGATATTCCTGCTCAACAAAATGATTATGACATTGATAACATACGACAATCTTCAATTGCTGGATTAAACCCTTCAGATATCGATAATATCACAGTACTAAAGGATGCTGCTGCAACTGCAATCTATGGTGCAAGGGCAGCTAATGGGGTTATTGTTATTACTACCAAAAGTGGAAAGCAGGGAAAGCCTAGAGTTAACTTCTCTACCCGACTTACCTACTCTCCAACTTTAGGAACTAGTCGCCTAAATTTAATGAACTCACAAGAGAAAGTAGATCTAGAACTTGATTTGCTGCAAAGCAATTTTAACTTTAACGATCAGAAGGGTGAAGTTTATCGTATTTTAAAAAGACACGACCTCATCGACCAGGTGAAAACCCAAGGCTTAGGGGCTCTAACACCTGAAGCACAAAAAGAACTTGATTTACTTCGTAAAACAGATACAAACTGGGGGAAAATACTCTTTAGAGATGCTTTTAACCAAGAATACAACATAAACATCTCTGGTGGAGGAGAAAAAGTGAGCTATTACAACTCTCTTGGCTACTCTATGGATAACGGAAACGTGAAAGGAGTAAACTCTAGCCGCTTTAACTTAGTAAGTAAAACTTCATATAAGATAAACAAGCTGCTAAAAGTAGGAGCCTCTATTTTTGCAAATAGAAGAGTAAATAAAATGTATGTTCGTGATGAATATGGTTTAATCAACCCACTCTTCTACTCCAGACGAGCTAATCCTTACTTTACTCCTTATGATAAAGAGGGAAATTATCTTTATGATATTGATATTCAAAATGACTCAGATACAGATTTAAATTTCAATATCTTTGAAGAGCGGGCAAACACCTCAAGCAAGGAGACCATCAACTCTCTCTCTTCTATTTTTGATCTGGAGCTACGTCCAAACGACCACCTTAAATTTACCACTCAGTTAGGACTTCAGCTTGACAAAAGCTCGAAAGAGCAAATCGCAGATGAGGAGAGCTTCAGCATGCGTTCACTCTATAAGAAGAGTAGGTATTGGGACTCTTCAAGTAAGGGATTTAAATACTTCTTACCCACAGGCGGTTTTCATAAGGCTAATGAGAACAACAACTCACAGATAACCTGGAAAGCCATGGGAGAGTACCGCAATCAGTTCAATGACATTCACGAATTTGAGGTTATGTTGGGTACAGAGTTAAGAAAGACTTGGTACGAAACACTTTATTCGGCAGGCTATGGATATGATAGAAAAACCCTAACAACGAAGCCTATCATCTTTCCTGATGAGGAGAAGGCAAGAATGTTTCCACTTCACACAAAGACTCGAACAGAGAATGCCTATGCTTCTTTCTTTGGAACAACCTCTTACTCGTTGATGAACAAATATACCTTTGGTGGAAGCGTTCGTATGGATGGGTCGGATCTTTTTGGTGTCTCTAAAAAATACAGATATCTTCCTTTATACTCTGTTAGTGCCTTGTGGAGAATATCCAATGAGCCTTTTATGAGAGCTGCAAACTGGATAGACAACCTGGCTGTAAGAGCATCTTATGGGTTGCAAGGAAATATAGATAAAAATACCTCTCCTTTCTTAGTTGGTTCCTATCGAGTGGATGCTATTCTTCCCGGAGGCTCAGAACACATGATTGAGGTTAACTCTGCACCTAACGGAAAACTTAGATGGGAAAAGACACACTCTATTAATACGGGACTCGATTTTTCTATGAAGAATCAAGCGATTAACTTAAGCCTGGACTACTACTACAGAAAAGGAGTTGACTTAATTGGGCTGCAAATGCTTCCATTAGAATCTGGTTTTACCTCAGCAACTATAAACTGGGCAAGCATGACCAACCAAGGGGTTGAGGTTAGCCTAAGCACAAGGAATATTGCAACAAAAGATTTTTCTTGGTACACCAATTTCAACTTCTCATACAACTCGAATAAAGTTCTTCGTGAAGCTGTTCGTGAAGATGCGAGATACCCAAGTAGAGAAGGCTATCCAGTAGGAGCACTGTTTGTTTTTAAAACTGCAGGAATAGATCAAGATGGTTATCCTATTTTAGTCAATAAAAAAGGCGAAAAAGTTACCCTTAAAGAGCTCTACAGGTTAGAGGATCCAGGTTGGGGATTCCCTATGGCTACAACAGATATAACTCCAAGTGAGGAGAGAGCCCTTGTTGACTATAAGGGTACTACAGAACCTCCTTATACGGGTGGATTTATTAACAATTTCACTTACAAAAATTGGGAGTTGTCTGTTAACTTTATGTACAATTTTGGTGGACATGTACGTACTACCCCACCTTATAGCAATATTAGTTTTGATAGAGGAAAGAATACCAATACAGATATCCTAAATCGCTGGACACCCGATAATCCCAACTCAAATCTACCTGGACTACTTACACAGGATGGTCGGTTAGACGAGTACTATTGGTATTTCAGCAGACCTGACATCTATAACAACTTAGACATTTGGGTAAAAAAATTAAGTTACATACGTTTGCAAAATGTACGTCTTGGTTACCGTGTTCCAGAACTCTTTATTAAAAAGCTTGGTATCCATACAGCATCGGTCGCATTAGAAGGAAGAAACCTTTTTGTTGCAGGAGCAAGTTATAAGAACTACTTAGACCCAGAGTCGATGGGTAATCCTTATGCTGCGCCAATGCCTAAATCAATTACATTCAGCTTAAACCTAAGTTTTTAAACCAAACAAAATGAAAAATAAAACAATCTATATGGTTAGCTTCCTTGTATTGCTGCTAACCTCTTGCGATAGTTTCTTAGATATACAGCCAGTAGGTAAAGTCATTCCAACTACTGCGGAGGAGTATAGAGCTCTTCTAGCCAAAGCCTATAAGGCTGTCCCAAACGATAGAGGCTTTATTGGGTTTCGCTCCGATGAAATGCAAGTAATCAATGAGGAGTACAGTCAGAATAAATATGGTGACCTAGAAATTTGGAATGATGCTTCTAGCAAAACCTCTTTTGCAAGAACAGACTGGAAAAACTATTACCATGTTCTCTTTATTGTTAACCAGATCATTGAGAATCGAGACAAGATTGAATCCAAGAGTAAAGCTGAAGTAGATCAGCTCATTGGTGAATCTTTTCTTCTACGTGCTTATATGCATTTTCTTCTTGTGAATCTACATGGTGAACCTTATACAAAAGAGGGAGCTAAGGCAACCAAAGCAATACCTATTGTTCTAGATACAGATACGGAGAAAGAGAGAAAAAGAAATAGTGTAGAGGAGTGCTATACTGCAATTTTAAAAGATATTGAAACTGCTAAACAGCTACTAAATGTAGAGAAGTGGGACAATAGCTTCTCCTATCGATTTACACCAGCTGCAGCAGAGGCTCTTTCTGCAAGAGTACATCTCTACATGGGAGATTGGGAAAAAAGTTCACTGAGTGCTAAAGAGGTTCTTAAGCAATCGTACAAACTTGAAGATTTAAATGGAGAAGCTCCTCTCCTACCCAACCATTATACTTCTACGGAGAATATAACAGCGATTGAGCTTGTATTCCCTTCGGATGTTAAGAACGCAACAGTTATACCTCTCTCTTTTATAAAGAAATATAAAGAAGGTGATAAAAGAAAAGAGCTCTTCTTTACAAAAGAGGAGAATAAAGAAGGCTCTGAAGTGAAGTACAAACCCAATAAGGGGGGAACCAATCACTATACTACCACCTTTCGATTGGCTGAAGTTCTTTTAACAGCAGCTGAGGCTGAAGCCCAGCTTAATAAGTTAGCCGAGGCCAAAGAGTTCTTACTTCAACTGGCTATTAAAAGATACTCCTCTGCAGCTTATAATGCTCTGGCTAACGAACTCGAAGGGATGAATCAGAAAGAACTTCTAAACTTCATCTTGGATGAACGGGCAAGAGAGTTAGTAAATGAGGGCCACCGTTGGTTCGACTTAAGAAGAACCAAACGCCCTGAAATTGTAAAAAACTTAAAAGGAGAGGTTCATACACTTAAACAAGATGACCCTCGATATACAATACCCATTCCTCCAGAGGCAATTCATGCAAATCCCAACTTAGCCAACTAAATACACTAAACAAATAGTCTATTATTGAATAAATAATAGACTATTTGTTTATATAGATATAGTTTTATACCTTTTTCGTATCTTACACCACCCTTCTTATGACTTAGGTTCAAAAAGCTAGATTTTTAATAAAAACATATGAAACATAAAAGAGAAAAGAAAGCAGGAAAAAGAATGAAAAAGAGTGAGTTAGTCTCACTTCTTAAATCTTTCTTCCAACACAATATAGGTTCAAGCTTTACTTTAAGACAACTATTTAAAACATTAAAGTTAAAGACCCATCCACAAAAGATGCTTTGCAAAGAGATAGTTCATCGCATGGTTGATGACAACTTCCTGCGTCAGACACAAAAAGGAGCTTTTGAACTAGCCATGGAGAGCGAGGAGCTCATTGGTTCGTTTGTACGAAAAAGCAACGGAAAAAATGGGTTTATCCCAGAAGGGAGTAGTGAAGAATTTATACCCGTGCACGAGGAAGATTCTGCGCATGCAATGAATAAAGATAAAGTGAGAGTCTATCTCTACACCAATGCGGAGGAGAAGAGTAGAGCCAAAGTGGTTGAAGTACTAGAGCGAGCAGACGAAACTTTTGTAGGCGACTTAGACGTTTCCAAGGCTTACGCCTTTCTTATTACAGAAAACAGAACGCTCGGTAATGACATTTTTATTCCTAAAGATAAACTAAAGGGAGGTAAAACAGGGGATAAAGCTCTTGTAAAGGTAGTAGAGTGGCCTGAAGACGCTAAAAATCCCATTGGGGAGGTTATTGATATTTTAGGTAAATCGGGAGATAATGATACTGAGATGCATGCTATCTTGGCAGAATTTGGACTTCCCTATAAATACCCAGAGCAAGTAGAAGAAGCTGCGAATAAAATTTCAGACCAAATATCAAAAGAAGAAATAGCAAAAAGAGAAGACCTAAGAGGTGTTCCTACATTCACAATAGACCCCAAAGATGCTAAAGACTTTGATGATGCACTATCTATTCGTCAACTAGAGAATGGTTTATGGGAGGTAGGTGTTCATATTGCAGATGTAAGCCACTATGTACAGGAAGGAGATATTATTGATAGGGAAGCAGAAAAACGTGCTACCTCTGTCTATTTAGTAGACCGAACCATACCTATGCTGCCTGAACGTTTATGCAACTACATTTGCTCACTAAGACCAGATGAGGACAAGCTCGCTTTCTCGGTTATCTTTAACTTCACGGAAGAGGGTGATATAAGAGATTATCGAATCAAACATACAGTTGTTCGCTCCATCCGTAGGTTTGCTTACGAAGAGGCACAAACTGTTATTGAAACGGGGAAAGGTGAATACAAAGAGGAGATCCTCATGCTAAACAAGCTGGCACAAATTTTAAGGGAAAAACGCTTTAAAAATGGGGCTGTTAATTTTGATCGGTATGAGGTTAAATTTGAGCTTGATAAGGAGGGCAAACCAATAGGTGTATACTTTAAAGAGGCTAAAGAAGCGAATAAGCTAATTGAGGAGTTTATGCTAATTGCTAATAAAACAGTAGCTGAGACTGTTGGTAAGGTTTCTGGCAATAAGAAACCCAAGACGCTTCCCTACCGTGTACATGATCTACCAGACCCAGAGAAATTAGAAAATCTCTCTCACTTCATTGCAAAGTTCGGATATACGATTCGTACTACAGGAAATAGAAAAACGCTCACAGACTCACTTAACAATCTATTAAAAGAGGCACAGGGTAAAAAAGAAGAAAACCTAATAGAGACCGTATCTATTCGTGCCATGCAAAAGGCTAGATACACTACTGAAAATATAGGGCATTATGGATTGGCCTTTGATTACTATACCCATTTTACCTCTCCCATTCGTAGATACCCTGACTTGATAGTCCATCGATTACTAACCCACTACTTAGAGGGAGGAAAGAGTGCGTCTACGGGAAAATATGAAAACATTTGCGAACACTGTTCTACTATGGAACAAATAGCAGCTAATGCCGAGCGGGCGTCTATCAAATACAAGCAGGTTGAATTTATGGCAGATAAGATTGGCCAAAAATTTGATGGTGTTATTTCTGGCGTCACAGAATGGGGTATTTATGTGGAACTTACAGAGAATAAGTGTGAGGGGATGGTTCCCATGAGAGACTTAGATGATGACTATTATGAGTTCGATGAGAAAAATTACTGTTTAAGAGGAAGGAAAACTAAAAAAGTTCTCTCTCTCGGTGATGAGGTTAATATTACTGTTGTTAAAGCAAACTTAGAAAAGAAACAACTCGACTTTGTGTTAAACAAAAAGTAGACACCGCTTTTTTTTAGATAAAAAAACACAAAAAATCTCTCTATTGCAATAGAGAGATTTTTTTATAGATAGGCATCTTTTTTTATTAGACCAAGATGCTTACCTTTGTTCCTAATATGCGCATTAATTAAATTATTTAGATGAATTCGACCGATTTCACTCATATTCTCACAAAAACTATAGACTTACTCTCTGATAGTGAATCTTATAAAGAATTAATTCATCAACACAAAGATGGAGAGTCCCTCCCCTCTGCCAAGACTTTAAATCGCATCATCGATTTATGTAGAGCTACTCTTTTCCCTGGATATTATGGAAAGTCAAGTATCAATAGCCGAACTATAAAATACCACATTGGGGTAAATATAGAGAAGCTTTTTCACTTGTTATCAGAGCAAGTTTTGGCTGGTCTTTGCTTTGTACTACCCGATTCTGATTGTCAAAACTGCTTGGATAAACAACAGATAAAAGCAGATCAAATAGCTGCAAAGTTCATTAGTAAACTTCCTGAAATGAGAGAGATTCTAGCTACAGATGTGGAAGCGGCATTTAATGGGGACCCTGCAGCCACTAACTACGGAGAGGTTATCTATTGTTATCCAGCAATAAAAGCCATTAGTAATTATCGAATAGCTCATCAGCTACTAGAATTAGGAGTTCCACTTATCCCAAGAATGATTACAGAGATGGCTCACAGTGAGACAGGTATAGATATCCATCCAGGAGCTCAAATTGGCAGCTACTTTACAATTGATCATGGAACTGGTGTAGTGATTGGTGCTACAACTATTATTGGTAAAAACGTTAAATTATACCAGGGTGTTACGCTTGGCGCAAAAAGCTTCCCACTTGATGAGGAGGGAAAACCTATCAAGGGAATTATTAGACATCCAATTATTGAAGACGATGTTATTATTTACTCTAACGCTACAATTTTAGGTCGAATAACGATAGGAAAAGGTGCAGTTGTTGGAGGGAACATCTGGGTTACAGAAGATGTAGAGCCTGGAACTAGAATTTTACAAAGTAAAGCTAGCAATAGCAGATAATATTTAAAGACAAACAAAGCTCATGGGGCAAAATTTTGAGATGATAGCAAAAACCTTTCAAGGATTGGAAGAGGTTTTAGCAAAAGAGTTGATTGAACTTGGTGCAAATGATGTACAAATAGGGCGTCGAATGGTCTCTTTCAGTGGAGATAAGGAGCTTCTCTATAAGGCCAATTTCCACCTTCGAACAGCCATACGAATCCTTAAGCCTATTAAACATTTTCAAGCAAACAATGCCGACGAAGTTTATGAGGCCATTAAGAACATGAACTGGGATGGGATATTAGACCCCTCTAAAAGTTTTGCTATTGATGCCGTAGTTTTTAGCAACGAATTTAGGCACTCTAAATTTGTCTCCTATAGGGTTAAAGACGCTATAGCCGATTATTTTAGAGAAAAATACAACAAGCGTCCATCGGTTCGTTTAAATAATCCAGATTTACTAATTAACATTCACATTGCAGAGACTAAATGTACACTTTCATTGGACTCTTCTGGAGATTCGCTTCACCGAAGAGGCTATAGGCAAGAGGCTGTAGAAGCTCCTTTGAATGAAATTTTAGCAGCAGGAATGATTCTATTAACAGGGTGGAAAGGAGATTGCGATCTTATAGATCCAATGTGTGGATCAGGAACGATTGCAATCGAGGCTGCTCTTATTGCACGTAATATTGCTCCTGGACTATTCAGAAAGTCTTTTGCTTTTGAAAAATGGCCCGATTTTGATGCTGATCTCTTTGATGAGATATATAATGATGAGAGCATGGAGAGGGACTTTAAGCACAAAATATATGCTTACGACAAAGATCCTCAAGCTATAGCTATTGCTACGCACAACATCAAAGCTGCTGGCGTAACAAAAGAAGTTGTTTTAGCTTTAAAACCTATTGAAGAGTTTACAAAGCCTGAGGCAAAAGCGATAATTGTTACAAATCCACCTTATGGTGAAAGAATATCCACCAATAACCTCTTACAGCTCTATGAAACTATCGGAGAACGTTTAAAACACGAGTTTACAGGCAATACTGCATGGATCCTCTCCTACCGAGATGAGTGTTTTGATAGCATAGGCTTAAGACACTCCGAGAAGATTCCACTATTTAATGGTGCTCTAGCATGTAGTTTTAGAGCATACAGCATTTTTGATGGAAAGATGAAGGAGTTTAAATCTGACAGGCAGCAATACAGAGAGAGAAAAGATTTTAAACGCAGAGATTTTAAAGGTAGAGATCCTAAATATGGAGGGGGTAATAAATACAGAGACTCCAAACCACAAAGAACTTCAAGAAATAGAAACTTTACTAAAAGAGATAGAGACTAAAAAGCCATGAAAAAAATTTTCTTTTTTCTTTCACTCGTCATGATCTTCACTGGTCCAGCAAAAGCGCAAAAGCACCCCACACTAGACCACCTCATTCCTGGTGGAGATAATTATCTGTACATCGATAATATTGATTTAACATGGTGGGGCGATGACTGTATTCAAGTTGGATCAAGTAAAATTCAAAGCCTCAACTTAAAAACAGGAAAGAAAGAGAAAACTCTTTTCACTCTTGGAGAGATAAACCACCTATTAAAAGAGAACGGGTATAAGGAGATTACAGGACTAAACAACGTTCAATTTCCCAAGGCAAAGCACCCCTTACTCTTACTTAGAACCAGAGAGGCTATTGTACTCATCAATTTTGTTGAAAGTAGAATTATTGAGAGCTTCCCTATTCCTAGAGGTGGAGATAATATAGACTTTTCTATAGAGTCTTTACAGTTGGCTTATACGCTTAACAACAATCTCTTTGTTGGTGAGACTCAAGTAACAGATAACCCAGAGGGTGTTGTTGCAGGACAAAGTGTTCATCGAAATGAATTTGGTATAAACAAGGGAACATTTTGGAGTCCTACAGGAGAGTTTCTGGCTTTCTACTCCATGGATGAACGTATGGTCTCGGAGTATCCCTTTGTTGATATCACTGCTCGTATTGCAAGTTTAACACTCGAGCGATACCCCATGGCTGGTATGACTAGCCATCAGGTTAGAGTCGGTCTTTTCAACACAAAGACAGGAGAGACTATATACCTCAATACGGGAGATCCAACCAACCGTTTTTTCACCAATATCTCCTGGTCTCCCGATGAAAAGTCAATCTACTTATTCGAAGTAAACAGGGAACAAAACCATACAATGCTATGCCAATACGATGTGGCTACAGGTAATTTAAACCAAGTTCTATTTGAGGAAAGCAATGAAAAATATGTGGAACCACAAAACCCTATTGTCTTTCTCCCCTGGGATAAAACAAGTTTTATTTATCAAAGCCAGAAAAGCGGATTTAATCATCTCTACTTATTTAACATTTTAAAAGGAGAAGAGTATCAGCTAACAAAAGGTGAGTGGGTAGTTCAAGAGTTTTTAGGATTTAATGAAGCAAGAAGAGAGTTTATTTATAGAGCAACCACAGTGTCTCCTCTGCAATCAAATTTATACAGAGTCAATACTAAGGGACAAGTCAGACCGATTGGGAACCAGCTAGGGGTTCATAAAGGTCTACTAAACGCGTCGGGGTCTATGTTGATAGATACATATTCAACCCCTCATACCCCTAATAATCTTAGTTTAATAACCCTTAAAAACAATAAGGAGGTTCTCCTCTTTGAA
>JASLCM010000172.1 GCA_030151845.1 Bacteroides sp. | reverse complement strand
CTTAAATAAGCAATAGCACCTTCATAGGAAAGCTCCACGCTAGGGAAAGCAGTAAGCTTTAATAGGTCATTCAGGGCTAGTGAGTGATGAGGTTTTACCTTCTTACCTTTGAGTTCAGCCACAGGAATTCCTGCTCTTAAGACATTTGTATACTCTCTAAATTTAGGAATATATTTATCGAACAACTTAGGAAAAGCATATACAACATCATTGTACAGCCTATATGATAAAGATTCAGGTTCATTTAACCAACTTTTAATTTCTCTCTTGTATTGAACTGCCAAATCATCACCATCTTTGCCTTTTATCTTCTTATTAAAGTCAAAGCTTTTATATCCTATTTCATCTGGCTTTTTTAATACAGCAATAAAGAAGCCCTCTCCCCTAGTTTTATGTGGAAAAAAACGAGCTACAGATAGGTTTTGTCCACTTAAATCACCCGTGATATTCCACTCTTTAGGAGAGTCTATTACAACATTCTCTGCACCAAGATTTTCAATAAACCAAGAGACATTGTTTTCATTTTCCAGTGTATTGTAGGTACAAGTACTATATATTAAAAATCCTCCAGGTTTTAGTGTAGGCCATATGGAAGAGACTATCTCTCGTTGGCGTTTCCAACAGAGTTCAACATTAGCAGGAGTCCACTCCTCTATGGCTTTAGGATCTTTTCTAAACATTCCCTCTCCCGAGCACGGAACATCGGCTAGAATTAAATTAAACGCATGTTTTAGCTTTTTAAAACGACTTGCATCTCCCTGTGTAACAACAATATTTGAGCTTCCCCATTTAGCTATATTTTCACTCAGAATATTTGCCCGAGACTTATTTACCTCATTAGCAATCAGCAGATGGTCTTCTGACAGTAATGTACTTATATGAGTCGATTTTCCACCAGGAGCAGCACATAAGTCTAAAACTAGCCCACCTTTCATAAGCTCGTTTTGCCTCATTAAAAAACGAATCACATGTTCTATATACATCGATGATGCTTCCTGTACGTAATAGCAACCTGTATGAAAAAGAGGGTCAAAGGTAAAGTGATATCGCTTTGAAAGATAGTAGCCAAGAGAACTCCATAAGACTCTCTCATAGGTATCTGCTATGTTTACTAAAGAATACCTTTGTAACTTTTTTTTATTTAAACGAATACTTACCGGTTTATCCAGTAGTAGAGAGTCTTTAAAGCACTCATATTCATCTCCCAATATTTCTTGTATAGAAGAGGCAAATTTCTCGGGTAATCTCATTTTTAATATTTTAAAACCCGCAAATGTATCTCTTTTTTAAAAATTATCAGTCTTTTTAAGAGCTATAATACTTTAAAAGAGATGAGTTTGCGTAAAATACACCCCTAGGTCCTAACTTTTTAAGAGATGGAACTGTTTTTATCAAAAAATAATCCAGGCAAACTACTCCTCTTTGTAAGTAAAAAAGGGAAAGCGTTCTTTTTCTTCTAGAAAACTAAAAAAAACCACTCGGTTTCCTCTGTTAAAATAATAAAAACTAGCCCTATATAATTCTAGATAAGCACCCTATGTTGTATCTTTGAAAGTTTGCAATCCTAAAAATTTATGTTTTGAGACAAATAAAGTTATTACTTTTAGCATTATTTATTCCTTTATTAATCCACTCACAAGAGAGTGTGAGCGATTCTATTATGGTTAAATTTCTTAGTGATAAGGGTATTGCTATCACTACGAATAATAAAGCAAAGCTTTTAATGAGTGGACATGATAAATTCGAAGACTTATTTAAAGAGATTAAAAAGGCAAAACACCATGTTCATCTGGAATATTTCAACTTTAGAAATGACTCCATAGCAAATGCTCTATTTAAACTATTAGCTATAAAAGCAGCTGAGGGTGTGGAGGTTCGTGCTCTTTTTGATGCTTTCGGAAACTGGTCTAATAACAAACCTCTCAAGAAAAAACATTTAAAGAAAATACGAAAGCAAGGAATTGAAATTGTAAAATTTGATCCTTTTTACTTTCCATACATTAACCATGCTGTAAAACGCGACCATAGGAAAATTGTCGTAATTGATGGTAAAGTTGGTTACACTGGCGGAATGAATATAGCCGATTACTACATTCACGGCTTACCTAAAATTGGAGAGTGGAGAGATATTCATATGAAAATAGAGGGAGGGGCTGTAAAACAATTACAAAAAATCTTTCTAGATACGTGGAACCAGGAAACCAAGCAAAAAATAGGTGGCCC
The DNA here is from genome assembly GCA_030151845.1 of Bacteroides sp. Lineage (GTDB taxonomy): Bacteria > Bacteroidota > Bacteroidia > Bacteroidales > Bacteroidaceae > Bacteroides_E. Next base: position 5,564 of record JASLCM010000172.1, on the reverse strand, counting down.
ACAATATTTTCCACCTGCAAATATTGTGACTGATTCACTACAAAAGGAAATTGCAATTGTAGACCGACAGCCTAAAATAACCCCTAAAGCGATAAGACGTTCTTTTGTTGCAGCAATAGATGCTGCTAAAGAGAATATACAGATAGTTAACCCTTACTTCATCCCTACTCAAACCATTAAAAGAGCAATAAGAAGAGCTTCAAAGAGAGGTGTTCATGTGGAGATTATGATTCCTGAAAAAGCAGATATTCCATTTACACCAGCAGCTTCATTTTATGCCGCAAATAAGCTAAGAAAACATGGAGCTTCAATTTATCTCTTCCAAGCTGGATTTCACCATTCTAAAATCATGATGATAGATAACTCCTTTTGTACAGTAGGAACAGCTAATATGAACAGTAGAAGCCTTCGGTACGATTACGAAACGAATGCTTTTATTTTTGATGATGAACTAACACATCAACTTAACGAGATGTTCGAAGCGGATAAACTCAATAGTAAACAACTCACTGAAAAAGTTGCAAAGGACAGATCTGCATGGAAAAAGTTTATGTCTTGGTTCGCAAATCTTTTCACTCCTGTCCTTTAATTTTATTATCTTTGATTTTAGAAACACTACAAGATGAAACAATACCTAGATTTATTGGATAAAGTACTCAAAGATGGAGTAGAAAAAAGTGACCGAACAGGAACTGGAACAACTAGCATCTTTGGATATCAAATGAGATTTAACTTGGAGGAAGGCTTTCCATGTTTAACAACGAAAAAGCTACATCTTCGTTCAATCATTCATGAACTTCTTTGGTTCATCAAAGGAGATACAAACATTAAATACCTTCAAGAGCATGGGGTTAGAATTTGGAATGAGTGGGCCGATGAAAATGGAGATTTAGGCCCCATATACGGTTACCAATGGCGCTCCTGGCCTACTCACAAGGGAACTTATATCGACCAACTAAAAGAGGTAATTGAAACCATTAAAACGAATCCAGACTCTAGACGCATGTTAATAAGTGCATGGAACGTAGGCTGTTTAGACGATATGAACCTCCCGCCTTGTCATATCTTATTTCAATTTTATGTAGCAAATGGAAGATTAAGTTTACAACTTTACCAGCGAAGTGCAGATATTTTTCTTGGTGTTCCTTTTAATATAGCATCTTATGCTCTATTACTTAAAATGGTAGCACAAGCTACAGGGTTAGTTGCAGGAGATTTTATTCATACCTTAGGAGATGCTCATATTTACAAGAATCACATAGAGCAAGTTAAACTACAACTTACAAGGGAGCCTAGATCTCTTCCTGAAATGAGAATTAATCCTTCTATCAAAAATATTGAGGATTTCACATTTGAAGATTTTGAATTAGTTAACTATAATCCCCATCCACATATTCCAGGTAAGGTTTCAGTGTAAAATATACTTATGGCAAAATTATCTATCATAGTAGCTATTGATCAAAAGAATGGGATAGGCTACAACAACCAATTATTATTTAAACTCCCAAATGATCTAAAGCACTTTAAAAAAATAACATCTAACCACACTGTCATTATGGGTAGAAAGACCTTTGAATCATTACCTAAAGGCGCTTTACCCAATAGAAGAAACATCGTATTAAGTAGAAAACTGGAAAAACCTTATACCAATACAGAGCTCTACCGAAGTTTAGATGATGCTTTAGAGCATATTTCTAAGGATGAAGAGGTTTTTATTATTGGTGGTGCCTCTCTTTATAAGGAAGGTATAGAGCTTGCTGAGAACCTGTACATAACAGAAGTTCACACTTCTGCCAAAAATGTTGATACCTACTTCCCCTCTATAAACAAAAATGAGTGGAAAGAAATAAGCAGAGTGGCACAAAGTGCAGATGATAAACACCTTTACTCCTACTCATTTGTACACTATAGTAAAAAGAACTAACTCTCTTTATCTATATAAATAGGAAATTGTCTTTTAATGGCCTCATTAAAAGAGATTAAGGTTTCTGTCCTGGCTACTCCAACAGCTTGCAGCTTGTTGTGTATAATCCCCATCAAATGATGATTGTTCTTTGCATAAACCTTAACAAACATATCATATCTACCTGTTGTAAAGTGACACTCTACTATTTCAGGTATTTTTTCTAGCTCTTCTACAACAGAATCAAAGGATTGGGGATCTTTAAGAAACAAACCTAGATAGGCACATGTTTCAAACCCTACTTTTTCGGGATCAATGATATATTCAGACCCTTTAATCACACCAATATTTGTAAGCTTCTGTATCCTTTGATGGATAGCTGCACCAGAAACATTGCAAGATCTTGCAACCTCTAAAAATGGAATACGTGCGTTTGTAGCTATTAAATTTAAAATTTTTTGATCCAACTCATCTAGATTGTGATGTCCCATCCTTACTCTCTATTTATAGTTAACTTTCATGACTTTTTCTCAAAAGCAGTGCAAAGTTAGTGAATAATGATACATAGTAAAAGAAGCTGAATTATAATAAATGATAAATTAGTAGTTTTTATTGATATTACCCTAATTTTTAGTAAGTTACTTCTTATTTTATAGCTATTTTTGCAGCTAAACCATAAAGAAAATCTAATACTATGCTAGACAAGACCCAATACAAAAACAATACAGTATGATTAGCATTAGGAAAATTAGTACGAAAGACACCTTTTTTTTTGATTATAACACGAAGCTACTTCTTTCATCTTTTCCTAAAGAAGAGAGAAGAGAAATAGAGGAATGGCGCGAGCTTACAGATCTAAACCATCTATTCACCAATAATATTATACTTAAAAATAATATGCCAATAGGAATGATTACTTATTGGGAATTAAGGGATATTATTTTTATAGAGCATTTTGCAATAGATAGCCAACTCAGAAATGGAGGATTAGGTAAGCAATCCATTAATCTACTACTTAAACAAAGTAAGAAACCGATTATTCTTGAAGTTGATCTACCAGAGGATGCAATAGCAAAGAGAAGAGTAGAGTTCTATAAACGGCAAGGGTTGCTTCTATGGGATAAAAAATACAAACAACCCCCTTACCGGAGCAGTGATAACAGTGTACCTATGCGGCTCATGTCTACCATTGAAACTCCTACAGAGGAAAGCTTTGAGCATTTTAAAGAGGCTATTTATCAATATGTATATGCTAAAAAATAAACCGTTAACAATAGAGACAAAAAAGAGAGGGATTCTATATAGAATCCCTCTCTTTTAGTATTATAGAATTTCATTACATTCTTTTCTGTGAAGAGTAGTTGATATTTAGTGCGTAAGCTTGTCTTAATGCTTGCTTAATATCAGTAACAATCCCCATTTGAGTCTCCTTATCAATCTTCAATGAGACCTTCATAAAAGGCTGATCCTCTTCCTTCATACTTGTACGTTCACCTACAATATAGTCCTGAATCTCTGCCACTTCTGCATAACTATCATTTAGCTGAATTCTACTTTCAGAACCTAGTTTTTTTCTAAATTCTGCAGTTGGTTTACCAACATAAATGAAAGTTACTAATGACTTCTTTTCCAACTTTTCCAATTCAGTTGCCTGTGGAACCTGAAACTCTACCTTTAAAGTTACTTCACGCATAGTTGTTACAATCATAAAGAAGAACAACAAGGTAAAAATAAGGTCAGGAAGAGAAGAGGTATTCAATGCAGGCATTTCACGTTTACCTGTTTTATTAAATTTTCCCATTAGTTTGCTCCTCCGTAGTTTTTAGGTTCAGCTTCTGAAATCTTTTGCGGATAAACCTCACGTATCGCTTTTTGTTGGTCTTGAGATAGTTCACTATAATTCTTTCCCCATTTCTCAAGAGCTAGCTCATTACGCAGTTCGTTGTATGCCGCAACAAGTTCGTTCTGAACATTAATATATGCCTGATAAGACGTACCGCGGTCATTCATCAATGATATTACGTGCATCTTAGTAACCATAACTGTACCAAAGAAATCTACCTCCATTGGGTGCTTTTCAGGGTATCTGTCATCGTTCATAGGATTTGCAATAAATTCCTTTGCTTTCGCACGTAAATCATTAGGATGCATCAACTCACCGCCAACCATCAATTGGTCATCTTTATTCAACAAGATAACTAAAACATTTCTTTTCTTAACATCAATATCCTTTTGAATCAACTCTGTTTCAGGTGGAGGTGGCAAACGTCTCGCCAACCCCATATCTGTATCCATAGATGTTGTAATCAAGAAGAAAATAAGAAGTAAGAAGGCAATGTCTGCAGTTGAACTGGAGTTTATATCAGGAACTTTTCTTTTTCCTTTAGCCATTATCTCACTTTTTTAATTCACTGTATGTTACAAAAATCTCTTTCTAATACCACTTCCTAGGATAGCTAATACAGTAACAATTAGCATTAGGTAAATAGTATATAAGAACATATCGGTTATCTTCAACCAGAAAGGAACGTTGTCTGTTCCATCATATCCTGGTAGAACCAATGGTTCACCACTACCCATTGACCATGCAGCAAAAAGAACAACTATTAATAAGATAAAACCTACTAATGATTTTAAAGCCTGTACAGGACTATCCTTTAGAGCTGAACCAAACTGGAAAATGAAAGCAGCCAATGTTACAACTACAGTTAATCCAAATAATCCATAGATTAAATATAGGAGTGAATCTGTATATGCTGGCTGTGCCATATCTAGCACTATTGGATTAGGATCCTCACCACCAAAGTAAAATAATCCTAATACAACTAGAATAACAGCGAACAGAGCATATAATACGTAATACGATAGTTTATATGATAATTTCATTTCTGTTATTTTTTATATTTCAAGTTGTATTTAATAACCATATCCAATAGAGTTATAGAAGAATCTTCCATTTCGCTTGTTAGAGCTTCAATCTTAGAAAGGATATAGTTGTAGAAAACTTGTAGGATAAGTGCAACGATAAGACCAAAAATAGTTGTAATCAATGCAACCTTCATACCACCAGCAACAACTGTTGGAGAGATATCACCTACTTGTTGAATTTTATCAAACGCTTGCACCATACCGATAACTGTACCTAAGAAACCAAGAGAAGGAGCCATAGCGATAAATAGAGTAATCCATGAACAACCTTTTTCTAAGTATCCAGCTTGAACACCACCGTAAGAAACGATAGACTTTTCTACAACATCAATACCTTGATCTAGTCTCATCAAACCTTGGTAGCAAATAGAAGCAATAGGACCTCTTGTATTACGTGCTAAGTCTTTTGCAGCTTCAACGTCTCCTTTTTCAAGAGCTGCTTCAATACCTTCAAGGAATTTTTGAGTATTAATTTCGGCTAAGCTTAAGTAAATGATTCTTTCAATACAGAAAGCTAAACCAATAACAAGAGCGATAGCTACTAAACTCATAAATGAAGCAGTACCTTCAATAAATTTAGTTTTAATTTCTTTGTGAATACCGCCTTCTTCTACAGCTAAAGCTGCTGCTGAATCATCAGCATCTACTGCAGGAGTCGTTTGTTCCACCTGTTCTGCTCCAGGAGCATCTTGAGCTTGAGCCATTTGAGTAGAGCCGATAATTAAAGCTCCCA
>JASLCM010000166.1 GCA_030151845.1 Bacteroides sp. | reverse complement strand
TATGAAAGTTTGTAAGATTCATGACTCTATTTCACTCAGTTCTAACCAACGCATACTTTTGCTATCTAACTCTTCATCTACAACAGGTAGGCGTATCGATAGTTCAGTAATCTCATCAACTGTAAGTTCTCCACTACAAAGAGCTTTCTCTATCTCTTCTTTCTCTTTTTCTAGTAGCTCTATCTCTTTCTCAAGCTGTTCAAACTCACGTTTCTCTTTGAAACTCATTTTCCGACTCCCAGCTAGTCGTACACGGGTATCCTTAGTCTCTTTTTTCTCCTCTTCTCTTTTGAGTTCTTCCTCCTCTTTAAACTCTTTCCATGCTCTATATTGGGTGTAATTACCAGGAAAGTCACGTATATCACCATCTCCATTAAATACAAGAAGGTGATCTACTACCTTATCCATAAAATATCTATCATGAGACACCACTATAACACATCCTTGAAAGGTTTGAAGGTAATCCTCTAAGATATTGAGCGTCATGATATCCAAGTCATTCGTAGGCTCATCAAGTACTAAGAAGTTAGGATTCTTCATTAAAACAGTACAAAGATAAAGCCTCCTTCGTTCGCCTCCGCTCAACTTGTGCACGTAACTATACTGTGTTTCTGGGGTAAATAGGAAATGTTGCAAAAATTGAGAAGCAGTGAGTGTCTTACCATTCCCTAGTTCAACTACTTCAGCAATATTTCGTACCACATCTATCACTTTCATCTCTTCATCGAACTGCAAACCTTCCTGTGCATAATAGCCGAACCTAACTGTCTCTCCTATTTCTAAAGATCCACTATCAAGCTCAACCTCTCCCATCAAAATCTTTATAAAGGTAGATTTACCTGTCCCATTATCTCCAACAATCCCCATCTTTTCATACCTAGAGAAAGTATAAGAAAAATCATCAAGGATTTTTAATTGGTCAAAACTCTTATTGAGGTGATTCGCTTCAAAGATTTTACTTCCGATGTATGCAGACTTTACAGCCAGTTTTACTTGACTGTCATCGGTACGTTTTTTTGCCACTTTCTCTAACTCATAAAAGGCATCTTCTCGATATTTGGCCTTATGGCCCCTAGCTTGAGGCATTCTACGCATCCAGTCCAACTCTGTTCGATACAAGTTCTTTGCACGAGCGACCTCTGCATTAGTAGCTTCTATACGTTCTTCACGTTTTTCTAAATAGTAACTATAATTTCCTTTATAGTGATAAATTGACAAGTTGTCTAATTCAAAAATTTCTGAACACACCCGATCCAAGAAATAGCGGTCATGAGTTACCATTAATAGAGTTAGGTTGGTTCGCTTCAAGTACTCTTCCAGCCACTCAATCATATCTAAATCCAAATGGTTTGTTGGCTCATCAAGAATAAGAAGATCAGGTTCTGTAATCAGCGTATTAGCTAATGCGATTCGTTTTAACTGTCCACCCGATAATTGTCCTATTTTACGATCAAAGTCAGTTATTTTTAACTGCCCTAGTATCTGCTTAATTTTAACCTCATACTCCCAGGCATTGGCTTGATCCATTCGGGTTAAAAGATTAGCTAAATCCGGATTTCCTGGAGTTTTCATACATTGCTCGTACTCTTTTATCAACTCCACGGTCTCATTTCCATGATAGAAACAGGCCTCTATAACTGTTAAATCTTTAGGGTATAGTGGATTTTGACGTAAATAACCCACTTGAATATCTCTTTTATAGGCAATATTACCCGAATCATAACCTTCTTCTCCCGAAAGGATACTTAAAAGTGTTGATTTCCCCGCACCATTCCTCCCTAAAAGTCCGATTCTATTTCCCTGATGAATACCGAAAGATATTTCATCAAACAATACCAAATCACCAAAAGATTTGGTTAAGTTTTCTACCTGCAAATAACTACTCATTCATTTCCTTTCTCTTCGAGTTTGTTCAACACCTCTTTTAAAGTCTCTTCTAAATTGACCTTTCCTGTAGTTTTAACTACGCTCCAAGCCATTTTCATAGGGTCTACTACTAAGTTTGTAGGCTCATATAATAAGATCGGATCTTCTCTGTTTCCATCTATTAAGGTTCTCCACTCAAACCCCTCTATTTCATTCGTTAGTATTACAGCTAAAGCTAACCCTACTGCCAACCACTCTTTCCGTTTTTTCCTACCAATTCGTCCTGAATCCGCATATTTTTGAAGCGTAGGTAGGTCAACCAGTTTACCTTGAAAATCCACTTTATACTCCTCTTTTATTACACTACTTACCCAATCGTAAGCTGTGTTTATCGCATAAACTTCAGAAAGTCGAACAGGAATATGTTCTGGAGCATACTTTACATTCATATCTCTAACCTCTATTGAGGTTATTATATCCTGTGCAACAGTGTTTTTTTCCTTACTAAAAGCGGTAAAGGTACACTCAAAAGCCATATCATGGACTGCAAATACCCAACGATGAGAACAAAACTCTTCTCCTTCTTCTTCAAATAGTGAAGTGCTGTATAAGCAGCTTTTATTGCCTATTTCTACTCTCTTAGCTTCTTGGTTAGCCTTAACCTCATCAGCAAACAGTTGCTTCTCTATTTTCTCATAGCTAACTTCCTGTTTGTAGGCGGAGATTCTAAAATTACCATCCCACTCTATCGGATCATAAAATAAAAAACAGCCTTCAACATCATCAAATTCATACCAGCTATTTGGATACATGAATGAGAACCAAGCATATGGAGATATGTACTTCTTATTTAAACTCATAACATATTTATTTTAATAAAATATTAGAAGAGAGTAGATTCTTTATCTAGACAAAAGTAACACTCATACACCTTATAAACAAAAGATGCTGTTATTAATTAAACTGAAAACAACCTCCTCCTTTTTGTTACAAGGTTGTAATAAGATCTGTCGGAAAAGGGAAATAACTAAACTGCATATTTGTTTGAGTGAAAAGATAGACTATTTTTGTATAGTGCTATTTTAAAATAAGATCAATATGAGAACAAAGAATCGCATTCTAATAGTCGACGATGAAGAGGATATTTGTGAAATACTGAAATTTAACTTAGATAATGAGGGGTTTATCACAGAAACAGCCTACTCGGCAGAAGAGGCACTCAAACTTAACTTAACCAGCTATGACTTACTGCTGCTTGATGTTATGATGGATCAAATTTCGGGTTTTAAAATGGCTAGTATACTCAAAAAGGATAAAGCTACAGCACATATCCCTATCATTTTCATTACAGCTAAAGATACCGAAAATGACACTGTCACAGGGTTCAATCTAGGAGCAGACGACTATATAGCTAAGCCTTTCTCTCTGAAAGAGGTTATTCTCAGAGTTAAAGCTGTTCTTCGAAGAGCCTCACTTCCTGCTACAAACCAAGATTATACTGAGCAGCTAACACATGCAGACTTACGCATGGATCTCGAACAGAAAAAGGTTTTTATAAAAAATACAGAAGTCTCCTTAACCAAAAAAGAGTTTGAAATATTAGCACTTTTCTTAAAAAACAAAGGTCGAATTTTTTCTAGAGAAGAGATCTTAAACCATGTTTGGAGCGATGAGGTCTGTGTTCTTGATCGAACAATAGATGTTAATATCACACGACTAAGAAAAAAGATAGGAGATTACGGACAGTGCATTGTAACAAGGTTAGGCTACGGTTATGGGTTTGAACTCGAAAATTAAACGAACCCTTAAAGCAAGAAAAAGCTCTAAAACTCCCTGGCTATCACTAAGTAAAAAGCTTTTTCTTATTGTCGTCTCCATCTATCTTGTATTCGTTCTCAGCTTTACACTGTATCAATACCAAAGAGAAAAAGAGTACAAAATAGATATATTACATACCCAACTACAAGAAACTAACCAGCGAATCAATGACTTTATCAACTCCGATCAAAGGAGTTTTAAAAAAATTAGCCAATTCGAAGATAGACACAATAAAAACTTAAAAAGAGAGTTGCGAATCTCTATTTTCTCTCTATCGGGAGAGGTTATATATGATAGCTTCCAACAAAAAAAAGAGTCAAGCCTTCCTAGCCACCTCAACCGAAAAGAGATTCAGCAAGCACTAAAAGAGGGATTAGGCTATGATGTAAGAAGAGTCTCAGAGACTACTGGTCAGACCTATTTTTATTCGGCTACTCGATTCGATAACTATTTGATACGATCTGCCCAGCCTTATACACTGACCTTGCTCAATGCTTTAAAAACAGACAACCACTTTCTTTGGTTCGCCCTAGTTGTTTCATTGATTTTACTCACTATTTTTTATACACTAACCAGCAAAATCAGTAAATCCATTCATCAACTAAGAGATTTTGCTATGCGTGCAGATAAAGGACTACCCATTGGCATATCTTATTTTGACTCTTTTCCACACAATGAGCTAGGAGTTATATCACAACACATTATTCAAATATACAGAAGGCTTCATCAAACCAAAGAGGCTCTTTACATTGAGCGAGAGAAATTAATAGCTCACTTGCAAACTTCACATGAAGGATTAGGTGTCTTTACTGCAGAAAAGAGAGAAATTATCGTAAACAACCTCTTTATACAATACAGTAATCAACTCTCTGATAAGATGCTAAAGCATGCAGAGGATGTTCTAAAAATTGAAGAGTTCACCCCCATAAGAGAGTTTATCGCTAAACTACAGCATTCAAAAGGGGAATTAAAAGAGGAGAGAAGGTTCTCCTTTACTATTCTTAAAAACGGAAAGATATTTGCGGTAGATACAATTGTTTTTCAAGATAGAAGCTTCGAGATCTCAATAAATGACATCACACAAGAGGAGGAACAGAAAAGACTTAAAAAACAGCTCACACAAAACATAGCACACGAATTAAAAACACCTGTAAGTAGTATCCAAGGTTATTTAGAAACTATAACGTCTAATCCTCAACTAACTACAGAGCAGCAAAATAAATTTATAGAAAGATGCTACACACAAAGTATCAGACTCTCCCATCTTCTAAAAGACATCTCGGTGCTTACAAGAATAGACGAAGGGGAGAACAACATAGAGTTTGAAAAGGTTAAGCTGGGCGAACTGGTGCATGAAATAGTTGAAGATGCAAAGATTATAGCATCTAGTAAAGGAATAACGATTGAGAATCAGGTTCCGCAGCTAATAAGTATCATTGGAAACTACTCCTTACTCTACTCTATCTTTAGAAACCTACTCGATAATGCTCTCTATTATGGTGGGAACAACATAGACATCACAATAAGCCTCTTTAGAGAAGATTCAAAGTTTTACTACTTTAACTTTTCAGACAATGGGGTTGGCGTAGATGAGCAGCACCTTAGCAGATTATTTGAACGATTTTACCGAGTAGATAAAGGACGTTCGAGAAAACTTGGTGGAACAGGATTAGGATTAGCTATCGTAAAAAATGCTATCTTAGTGCACAAAGGCTCCATTCTTGCAAAGAAAAAGTTTAATGGAGGATTAGAATTTATATTTACATTATCGAAAAATAGTAACTCATGATCAAGTTAAAGAAGATTATCTTACTTATACTAAGTCTCTTTATCGTTAATCAAGCATTTGCACTTGAACAGAATACTAAAAAGGACACTATAACTACTTTTGTATACCCAAGTATCCCCATGACTCTACGAGATGCTGAGGCACGAGCTAACTACCTGATTAAGCACTACTGGGACCAAATAAACTTTAAGGATACGAATTATATTCACCACCCTGAAGTTTTTGAGCAAGGAGTAGTAAATTATATCGACCTCTTAAAGCGATTTACAACAGCCGAAGAAGCAAATGATGAACTCGTCAAGCTGTTTAATAAAGCTAAAGTAGAAAAGAAAATTTATACTCATCTTTTCCAATTAACAGAGAATTACCTTTCAGACTATAGCTCTCCTCTTAAAGAAGAGGAGTTATACATAATGGTCTTAAAAAAGACGATACAAGATAAAGTATTTAAT
>JASLCM010000156.1 GCA_030151845.1 Bacteroides sp. | reverse complement strand
TACTACCCAAAGTTACTAATTTGTAAAATATTAAAGAGCCGTATCTGCACTCAAGTATAGTGTTTGGTAGGGCTCTTTTTACTGCTCTTAAAAGTGTAGTTTTAGCTCATAAGTTTGTGTATGTGAGAAATAAGTTTTGAAACACCCTCTTTTATTTGGATAAACTCTGTAAAAGGTGAATCATTTTATGGCTGTCTGTGTTGCTCTTAGTCCGACTTTAAATATTGTCCACTGAATGGATATAGACCTATGAACTTATTAAAAATCAAGTTTCTAAAATAGAATCCTAAACATGAGTAGTTGTTATTTATTGTTTTTTGCTATCTTGCACTTTGATTCTAAAAACTATTAAAAATACGTCTATTATTATGAAAAAAATAACAATACTGCTGTTTGTTGCCTCACTATTCCTGTTTACCTCTTGTGACTCGGAAAGTGATTCTGGTAAAAAAGGCTCTACCGAGAAAGACCTTGTTGTTCCCCCAAGTAGAGATAAAAGAATTGGAATAAATGACTTAGTGTTATTGTATAGTGGAAATAAAACAAGATGGTATACTTGGGATGAAGAGACACTTCCTGCTTATATTGCTACTAAAGATGAGGCAGGGAAATACCATTGGATGTTTGATGGTTTCCTCTTACTAGATCTTTTGGATGGTGATGGGCATATGTATGCTTCTGGATATGATCGTCATGATCCAACTTTAGTACCTGCTCGCAAACAGGAGTGGGAGCTCTTATTGAAAGATTACTTAGGTGAAGAAAAGGTAATTCGTCAAATCGACAAATGTGTAGATAAATACATGCCACTGGTAGGTAAACCCTTAAAGAATAAGAAGCACAGAGTGGTAATCTCTATTCCAGAACCAATACCCAATCAGAAAAACTGGGGAGAGGTAGATGGTAAAAAATTAGATTTTAGTGTACAAAAAGATCGCATAACAGCTTGTAGATGGTATATTGATGAGGTCATTAAGCGATTTAATGCAGCAAACTATAAAAATGTAGAGTTGGCTGGTTTCTATTGGCTCGCCGAGGAGTCTACTAACACCCATCAAATCATTAAAGAGGTTGCAAGATATATTGAACAAAAACGCAAAAACTACAATTTAGTTTGGATACCCTATTTTAATGCAGATGGCGCATTGAAGTGGAAGAGCTTAGGATTTCATAAAGCTTATTTGCAGCCCAACTATTTCTTTAACGAATCAACACCAAGAGGCCGTTTAGATCAAGCTTGTAGGAAAGCACTAGATAATGATATGAGTCTAGAGATGGAATTCGACGAAAAGGTTTTAGACAAGTATGGTTGGGGCTATCGTTTTGATGACTATATGGATGCTTATGAGGAGTATAAGATATGGGAAACAAAAGAGTTAGCTTATTACCAAGGTGGAGCTGCAGTATACTTACTGTGGAAATCGGATAAGCCTAAAGAGCAGGCTCTCTACAAACGTTTTGCAAGTTACATCTCAAAACGACAACGCGACGGAATAAAAAAATAAGGGTAATAATTATTTAATAAAAAAGGTTTAGGTCTCAGATCTAAACCTTTTTTGTTTAGAGTATTTAGCTTTGCAAAAAATGTATAGAAAAGGGTTGAGTACTTAACTCTTCTTTATTCTTTCAATAGGACTTACAATTTTTCTTGTTTTTATCTATCTTTGTGAAGAGAAAGAAGATCGAATGAAGTTAGTAGAACATTTACAAACCAGAAGTCCTTACGAGAGAACCTTTCATGCAATCTCTTATGAGGTGGTAGGAATTATAACAAGTGCACCAATAATTGCTTTCTTTACAGGAAAGGGACTGTCGGAATCGGGTGTTATTGCTCTGCTTGTTTCTGTTATAGCCACGCTTTGGAACTATATTTATAACCTAGGATACGATAAGTTAAGAGAGCGTTTTGCATTTAAAAAAAACTTGTTTGTGCGTATTTTACATGGAACTTTCTTTGAAATGGGATTGATTTTTTTAACCGTTCCCGCTATAGCTCTTACTATGGGGTTAAGTATGTTGGCAGCATTTAAACTAGAAGTAGCGATGCTGTTTTACTTTTTTCCTTATACAATTGTTTTTAATTGGGGATATGATAAACTAAAAGCATATGCCATAGAGCGAATGTTGGTATGCGAGAAGTAAATCTACAAATAGAAAAGCTATCCATAGGCTATGGGAAGTTTGCAGTTGATGAATGTATAGTTGGTAAAAATCTCAATGGCTCTCTACTTGCAGGAGAACTAACCTGCTTGTTGGGCGCAAATGGTGTTGGAAAATCAACTCTTTTGCGGACTCTTTCAGGATTTCAGCCCTATTTAAGAGGTGCTGTGAAAATTTTAGGAAAAGAGCTTACAACCTATAGCATTGAAGAACGTGCAAAGCTGATAAGTGTAGTCTTAACCGAGCGAATTGATCTTGAGAATTTTACTGTAAAGGAGCTAATTGCTTTGGGGCGTTCTCCCTTTACCAATTTCTGGGGCAGATTAAGTCCTGGAGATGAGGAGGTTGTTTGTGGCGCTATGGAGCTGGTCCATATCACCCACTTAAAAGAGAGGATGGTAAACTCATTGAGTGATGGCGAGCGCCAGAAATGCTTTATAGCAAAGGCTTTGGTGCAAGAAACACCTTTTATCTTTTTGGATGAACCTACCGCTTTTTTAGATTACCCAAGTAAGGTAGAGATGATGCAACTACTTCACCTATTAAGTAGAGAGACAGGAAAAACAATATTTCTGTCCACTCATGATTTAGAGTTAGCTTTGCAATTGGCAGATAAACTATGGCTTTTAGCTCCAGAGGGGCTTACGATTGGTGCTCCAGAAGATTTAGCCTTAGATGGTTCTCTAGAACGTGCATTTGCTCATCAAGGTGTTTGGTTTGATTCGGAAAGTGGTTTATTTAAGGTAAAGCATAGATTAACTGAGAAGATACAGCTTCTTGGAGATAGAGCAAAACAGAGTTTAATTCGTTCAGCGCTGGCAAGAGTAGGAGTTGAGGTTGTAGCTAAGAAGACAGAGTGGTGGATTGAAGTTGTAGAGGAAAATAATCAGAAGGTGGCGTTTATTTTAAGTAATGGAAAAGAGAAATTGCATTTTAACTCTGTAGAGTCTTTGGTACATAAAGTAGAGCTTCTTGTTAAAAATTAGTATAAATAATTCTTTAAATTGATTTGTTGTATTCGAAAAAAATGTACTTTTGCAAAACCAATCATCTTATGCGGTAGTAGCTCAGTTGGTAGAGCATCAGCTTCCCAAGCTGAGGGTCACGAGTTCGAATCTCGCCTACCGCTCATAATTTCAACATTGTCTACACTAGAGCTGTACTAAGCTTATTCTACCTCCTTGAACTAACCGCTTTTAGTCTAATTTTACCCATTAATATCCCTTCGTTGTATAATAGTTATGCTTTGCAAACTGCAGTATTTAAGTATGCA
>JASLCM010000121.1 GCA_030151845.1 Bacteroides sp. | reverse complement strand
GGTGATGTAGGAAGTTCTTCCTTTTTTGAATGAGTAGAAGTCTACGATAAGTGAGCTTTCTCCATATTTTATTGTTTTTAGTACAAAACCTATGTTTTTATCCTCCATTTTTGAATCTCTTCATTTTACTACAAAACTAAGAAAAAGTGGTGAGTCTGCAATAAAAGTCATTTTTTTATGAAAAATAATTTTCTAATTAAAATACTGATAATAAGATATTTAATAGTAAAAGTAGAAAAAAGGTGCAAAAAAAGAGTGATTTTTTTTATCAGAAGCTTTGGTATTTCAAAAATAGTTCCTACATTTGCAACCGCAATCGAGAAACAAAGATAGCAAAAACAAAAGCAGAAATGCTTGCCAAAATGGCCCATTCGTCTATCGGCTAGGACGCCAGATTTTCATTCTGGAAAGAGGGGTTCGATTCCCCTATGGGCTACTAAGAAAATAGAATAAACGAACAATATAAAGATTAGTCCAAGATGGCAAATCATAAATCATCACTTAAAAGAATCAGGCAAGATCAAAAGAAAAGACTTCATAACAGATATTATGGAAGAACTGCCAGAAATGCTGTGAGAAGCCTTAGAGCTACAACTGATAAAGCTGAAGCAATTGCACTTTATCCACAAGTGGCTAAAATGATTGATAAATTAGCAAAGAAAAACTTTATTCATAAGAATAAAGCAGCTAATATCAAATCTAAGCTTGCTCTTCATATCAATAAATTAGCATAAGCTGATTGAGATAGGATAAGAATCTTAAAAGACTTAACGAAATAAGATAGCCGAACTTTTAGTTCGGCTTTTTTTGTTGTCTTAATTTTTAGGTTCTTAATGTAAGGAAGAAGCTGAGAATTATCAAAAAAAATCACTATATTTGCTCTATATTTCAACACTAAAATATTATGACTGAGGAACTAAATCAGACTAATAATCAACAGCAATATTCAGCAGAGAGCATTCAGGTCTTAGAGGGCTTGGAAGCAGTTAGAAAGCGTCCTGCTATGTACATTGGTGACATTAGCTTAAAGGGGCTTCATCACCTGGTGTATGAGGTGGTAGACAACTCTATTGATGAGGCGCTGGCTGGTTACTGTGATCATATAGATGTTACCATCAATGAAGATAATTCTATAACTGTTCAAGATAATGGACGTGGAATCCCTACAGACTATCACGAAAAAGAGAAACGTTCGGCTTTAGAGGTAGCCATGACTGTTCTACATGCTGGTGGTAAGTTCGATAAAGGATCCTATAAGGTTTCGGGTGGACTCCATGGAGTGGGTGTATCCTGTGTAAATGCTCTCTCTAGTAGCATGAAGACGGAGATTTTTCGTAATGGTAAATCCTATATCCAAGAATACGAAAGAGGTAAACCTCTTTACTCTGTAAAAGAGATTGGAGCTTCCGACAAAACAGGAACAAAGCAAACTTTCTTACCCGATCAAACAATCTTTACAGAGACCGTTTATCGGTATGATATTTTGGCTTCTCGTTTGCGTGAATTGGCTTTTCTAAACGCTGGTTTGAAAATAACTTTAAAAGATTTACGCGTAAAAGATGAACAAGGAAATCCTAAGCAGGAGATGTTCTACTCAGAAGAGGGGTTAAAGGAGTTTGTACGTTATATAGATTCATCAAGAGAGCACTTAGTTGACGATGTTATCTATTTAAATACGGAGAAACAAGGGATACCTATTGAGGTAGCTATTATGTACAATACCTCATTTAATGAAAATGTACACTCCTACGTAAATAACATTAATACGATAGAGGGTGGAACTCACCTATCGGGTTTCAGAAGAGCATTGACTCGTACGTTAAAGAAGTATGCAGAAGATAGTAAAATGCTCGATAAGGTTAAGGTAGATATTACTGGTGATGACTTTAGAGAGGGACTTACTGCTGTAATTTCGATAAAAGTAGCAGAGCCTCAGTTTGAAGGACAGACAAAAACTAAGCTAGGTAACAGTGACGTAATGGGAGCTGTTGATCAAGCAGTAGGAGAGGCCTTATCGTATTATTTAGAAGAGCATCCTAAGGAAGCTAAAGTTATTGTTGAGAAGGTTATTTTAGCCGCAACAGCAAGACATGCTGCTCGAAAAGCTCGTGAACTGGTACAAAGAAAATCTCCGATGTCAGGAGGTGGATTACCAGGAAAACTAGCAGACTGTTCAGAGAGGGATCCTCTTCGTTGTGAGTTATTCCTTGTTGAGGGTGACTCTGCGGGAGGTACTGCAAAACAAGGGCGTGATCGTTCTTTTCAAGCAATACTTCCACTCCGAGGAAAGATTCTGAATGTTGAAAAAGCGATGTACCACAAAGCTCTTGAAAGTGAAGAGATTAGAAATATTTATACTGCTTTAGGAGTAACAATTGGTACAGAGGAAGACAGTAAGGCTGCAAATTTAGATAAATTACGTTATCATAAGATTATTATTATGACGGACGCCGATGTCGATGGTTCACACATCGACACCCTGATTATGACTTTCTTTTTCCGCTATATGCCTGAGATTATTAGGCAAGGCTATCTATATATTGCAACTCCCCCTTTATACTTGTGTAAGAAAGGTAAAACAGAGGAGTATTGTTGGACAGAAGAACAACGTCTTCGTTTCATAGATACCTATGGTGATGGAAATGAAAATGCTGTTCATATACAGCGGTACAAGGGTCTCGGAGAGATGAATGCGCATCAGCTGTGGGAAACAACAATGGACCCTGAAAATAGAATGCTTAAACAAGTGCAAATAGAAAGTGCAGCAGATGCAGATCATATATTCTCTATGCTAATGGGAGAAGATGTAGCTCCTCGTCGTCAGTTTATAGAGGATAATGCAACATATGCTAATATTGATGCTTAAAAGTTCATTTTAATAATTAATAATCCTCACATCTTACAAAAAGGGCGTCTAAATTTTAGACGCCCTTTTCTATGTTTCTTTATCTTTTTATAAGTTTATCGGTTGAGTATATCTTTAACTGTAGAGGCTATTTTTCGTCCCTCTGCAATTCCTGCTAACTCTTTAGTTGCTGCACCCATAACTTTACCCATATCCTTTGGTGAAGATGCACCTAAGCGCTTAACAAGTTCTTCAATTCTTACCTGCAACTCTTCATCACTTAACTGTTTGGGTAGGAATGTTTCTAAAACCTCAACTTGGTCAAGCTCCTCTTTGGCTAAGTCTTCTCGCCCTTGCTCTTGATAAATTGCAGCCGAATCTTTACTCTGTTTGACTAGTTTTTGAATAATCTTCAAAGCCTCCTCATCAGCTAATGTATCATCTGCTCCAGGAGCGGTTAATGCCTCCAAGAAGTATTTCTTAACATTCCTAAGAACAGCCAGTTTATTACGGTCTTTGGCCTTCATAGCAGATTTAATCTCATCACTGATGGTATCAAATAAATTCATATTATATTGTTTAATTAAAATGTTATAATTCCACCCTCCTCTATTACATCTTCTGTAAATATAGAATCTTCTATTTTAGTGGAGAGTTCTTTTATCTTTTTGAGTTCTGTTTTACTACGTTTGTAGGTAGGAGAATCTTCTATAGCGGAGATTAATTCCTCTTGATCTAGATTATCTAGAGAGAAAAGAAATATGTTTTTTCGTTGTTTTGCATATTGAGTTCCAAAATGCTTTGCACTCTTTCCATATACTCTAACAATTTTCTCCTTGTTTCTCTCTTTCTCTTCTTCAGCTTTCTCCTCTTCCTCTTGACTCCTTTGTTCAATGACGTCATCCATTCCAGGAACACTTTCCATACCAAATCCAGTAGCTAGGATAGTTACTTTTACTTTCTGACCCAAATCATTGTCTATAGCTAACCCCCAAATAACTTCAATACCGCCTTTATCTTTGAACTGGTTCATAAAGTCATGTACCTCATTCATCTCTTCCATAAGAAGAGCAGATTCTTCACAGGTAGATAAGTTAAGGAGAATATTTTTTGCATTAAAGATATCGTTGTTGTTTAAAAGAGGAGAGTGAAGGGCATCCTGAATAGCTTGAGAGACTCTGTTTTCTCCTTCACCAAAACCAGTACTCATAATTGCAACCCCGCCATCTTTTAGAATGGTTTTCACATCAGCAAAGTCTAAGTTCACCATTCCTCGGTAGGTTATAATTTCAGCGATACTTTTTGCAGCAATAGAAAGAGTATCGTCGGCTTTACCAAAGGCATTAAAAAGGGTAAGGTCAGAGTAAATTTCTCGTAGTCTTTCATTATTTATAACTAAAAGAGCATCTACATTTTTTGCTATCTCTTCAACTCCATCAAGTGCTTGGATAATCTTTTTTTCTCCTTCAAAGAGAAAAGGGATGGTAACAATACCTACTGTAAGTATCTCCATCTCTTTGGCTACTCGTGCAATAACAGGAGCAGCTCCAGTACCTGTACCACCTCCCATTCCTGCTGTAATGAAGACCATTTTAGTTCCATCATTTAAGAGCTCTTTTATATCATCAATACTCTCCTCGGCTGCTTTCTTAGCCACCTGTGGCCTATTACCTGCACCAAGTCCCTCTGTTGTCTCTTTTCCGAGTTGTAGCTTATTGGGTACTTCAGAACGTGACAAAGCTTGATAATCGGTGTTGCAAATCACGAAAGAAACATCATGAATTTTTTGTTTATACATGTGATTTACAGCGTTTCCACCACCACCACCTACACCTATAACTTTAATAATTTTAGGGTTCTCTGTTGTATAATTGAAACTTAATACTTTTTCATCCATTGCGTTGACTCTCCTTAGTTATTGTTTTTAGGTTTTTTGTCTTCGTTATTATCGGGAAAGATATGTCCTTGTAGAGTTTGAAACATATCGGTTAAGCCTACCATCATTCCACCACTTTTCTTTTTGTGGTCTTTCTTCTCCTTCCCTTTCGTTGTTTTTGGTTCAATAGGAGGATCTACCTTAACTTCGACTTCAATATTTTCCTGTTCTTTTGCTACCTCTTTTGGAGTAAAGAGCTCACCTTGTCCATCTTCTGCTGGCTTAGGCTGTTCCTTACAGCAGTTTTTATCGCCAAGGTATATATTTCCTATTAGAGAGAAAGAAACACCATCTGTAGGCAGTTTTGTTGTAGTATGAATGGTTAGAGTAGGCTTTTTAATAGCTGTTATGCGTTGAATTTTAGTTGTTTTCTTGAAAACAGCATCTATTCCATTTAAGTTGGCTCCACCTCCGATGAGGAAGATACCAGCGAGTAAGTTACTATCTTGTTTGGCAAGTTGCATGAGATTCCAAACATTTTCTACAATCTCTTGAGCCCTTGCCTGTGCAATTTCATTTAATTGATCCACTTCGATGGAACGACCGTCTGAAAGCTCATACTTTGTTCTTGCTCGATCCTCATCTTCTTCAAGGTGATTCATGTCTAAGCCTACCTCGATGTAGTTTCTTTTCAGCTCCTCGGCTTCATGTTCCTCTACTCCTAGAGACATGATATCTTTTGTAATAGATCTTCCGCCTAGAGGAAGTACTGCAAGGAAGCGAAGTAGGTTATCCCTATAAACAGAAATTGTTGTTGTTTCAGCTCCTAAGTCAATTAAGGCGCATCCTTTTCTTTTGTCAGAGTTGCTGAGTATAACATTGGCATTAGCTATAGGATTGACTAGAATGTCTGCTATAGTAATATCTGCCTCTTTAAAACAGTGAATTAAGCTTTTCTTAAAAGAACTTTTAGCTACAACATTTAAAAAATTTCCTTCGATTTTTGTAGTAGCTACTCCAACAGGGTCCACTTGATAGTCACTTCCCAGCTTATACTCTTGTGGAACAACAGTGAGAATATCTAGTTCACTATACTCTTTTTGGATATTTTCTTTAATTATTGAACTTACTAGCTCTTTTGATACAATCGTTTGCTTATCTAGCTGTACGGTAATTGAGTTCTTCTTAGCATGTAGTGATTGCCCACCAATAGAGACATAAACCTGTTCAATACCAGGATCTAAGTTCTCCTCAAGTTTATTGATAAGTGAGGTTAAGCAATCTGTTGTCTTATCTAAGTTATAAGGAATTCCCTTGCGGATAATGTCTTGTGAATCCTCTTCAGCATAAGACTTAATGGTTATGCTACCATCTCCATTTTTCTCACCTACTATACCAGATATTTTTGATGAGCCGATTTCAATAGCGGCTATAAAGCTTGTTGCTGCCATAGTTATATTTTTTCAATCTTATCTTTTTGTACAAATGATTTGGTTAGAGAACTCTAAGTTTATTCTAGAATACTTATTCCAACCAACCTTATTTAACCCTTCACTGTAAAACTTTTTTAGTCTGCCTAGTTTGTTCTCAAAATCATCAATGCTACCTAAATATACAATATGATTTCCAACTCTAGGAACAAGTTCTATAGTTTTATCTCTTCTTACATTTATTTGTTCTATTTGTGCATCCCAAAAACTATCATTTTTTAGAAAAAGTCCTAAATCTAAGAGTTTGTTTTTTGCAAACTCCTTTGTAGTATTGCCTGTAACAACGATTAGGTAAGTTAAACTGTTTTGATTAACAGGCATTGGTTCTCCTTCACTATCTATATAGTATCCACCACCTCCTTGATTCATAATACGAAGGAGAGGGATGCGTTGTTCTACCTCAATGAAAATTTTCCCACTAGGTGTTTTATAACACTCTGCATTAGCCACCAGAGGGTGTGACTTTACAGCCTCCTCAACTTTCTGAGTAGTAATAGTAGAGAGCTCTTTGCCTTTTATCTCTAAGTTTTTCTTCTTTAAGATGGACTCAATCTCTTTTTTTGAGATAAATTCCTCATAGGCTTTATCTTTAATGACCAACTCTATATCAGAACATAAAAGAGAGTCTGGCTTTTTATTTAAAGCAAAAACAGCTAAGAGAAGATAAACTATACTTGCAATTAAAACAAATAGGAGTAAAATTCGTTTGAGCATTTGCATATCAGAAGCTTTTATCTATTTGCTACTATTTTAGTTATGGGTTCAACACTGTTAATGATGTCACCAGCTCCAAGAGTAGCTAGAACTTCAAATTGATTTTCTGCTACAAAAGTAAGTAGGTTATCGAGCGTTATATAGCTCTTTTCTACTTTAGGAGCGATAGCGTCAAAAATCAGCCGACTTGTAACTCCTGGAATAGGTTCTTCTCTTGCTGGATAGATATCGGTTAAAATAACTTCATCTGCAAAAGAGAGTGATTCTGCAAAATCGTTGTAAAAATCTTTTGTTCTAGAGAACAAGTGGGGTTGAAATATAATTGATATTTTTTTAGTTGGGTATATCTCTTTTAAAGAGAGTATGCATTGCTTTATTTCCGAAGGATGATGAGCATAATCATTCAAATAGACTACTTTGTCATTTTTAACTTTAAAGTCAAAACGTCGGTCAACTCCTTGGAATGTAGCAATCCCTTTAGCTATAACTTCTGGGGCTGTTCCGATGAGATGAGCTATAGCCATTGCAGCAATACTATTTTCTATGTTAATAGAGACTGGTACACCTAGTTTTACCTTTGGTATGATAAGATTAGGAGCAATGAAATCAAAAACAATCTCTCCATCTCCTATCTTAATGTTGTCCGCATGGAAATCACCACTCTCTCTTGAGTAGGTATATTGTTTTACGCCAGGCTGTAATTTAGGGGTAAGCTTTAACCCTTCTCGGATTAATAGTGCACCTCCTGGCTGTATTAATGAAGTGTAGTGATTAAAGCTATCGTAATATGAAGTAGCAGAGTGGTAAATATCTAAGTGATCGGGATCTGCCGAGGTTATAACTGAGATATAGGGTTTAAGCTTATGAAAAGAGCGATCATACTCATCTGCTTCAATAACAGTGTATGGACTAGTTGAGGAGAGCAATAGATTACTTTGGTTGTTTTTTAATATTCCTCCTAAAAAAGCATTGCATTGTTCTGGAGTTTGATAAAGTAGGTGAGCTAGCATGGCCGACGTTGTTGTTTTGCCATGAGTACCTGCGATGCATAGCCCTTTGCTAGCCATTGTTATAAAACCTAAAACCTCTGCTCTTTTTACCACTTGATACTGCTCTTTTTTGAAGAAATGTAACTCGCTATGTGTAGCTGGAACGGCTGGTGTATAAACAACTAGGCAGTGCTCCTTATCTAAACAGTAGTTTGGTATAGCACTAACGTTGTCATTATAGTGAATCTCTGCACCTTCTTTCTCTAGCAACTGTGTGAGTGTTGTAGAGGTTTTATCATACCCCGCAACCTTTTTGTTATTGGCAAGAAAATATCTGGCTAAAGCACTCATACCAATACCTCCAATACCTATAAAGTATACAGCTGATATATTTTTTAAGTCCATTCTTAATTCGTTTTTTTTATTAGAGCTAAAACCTCCTCTGCGATCTCTTTAGCAGCATTGGGTTTGGCTAGTTTTTGTATGTTTTTTTGAAGTGTTGTAAGTCTTTCTTGATCTGCTATAGTTTCAATCGCAGTTAAAACAAGATCTCTTTTTGCAGCGTCATCTTTTACTAAGATAGCTGCATCTTTTTCTACTAGCGCTAAAGCATTTTGAGTTTGATGGTCTTCGGCTACATTGGGAGATGGAACAAGGATTACCGGTTTACCCAGCAGGCAAAATTCAGAAATAGAGCCAGCCCCACTTCGTGATACCAACAAGTCTGCTACTGTATATGCAGCCTTCATATCTTTAATAAAGTCCATTACTATTAAATTAGGTAGCTTTTTATGTCGATTAAGCTCATTTGTTATTCGCTCATAATAGAGCTTACCAGTTTGCCATATGAATTGAACTTTAGCACTCCTTATTGTATCCAATTGATGTAGAATCGCTTCATTAATAGACTGTGCACCTAAACTTCCACCAAGAATAAGGACGGTTGGTATCTCTTTTTGAAGTCCAAATGTAGCTATTGCTTCACTCTTGGATTTAAAAGGAGTTATCAGTTGCTGTCTAACAGGATTTCCTGTGAATACTATTTTATCCTTTGGAAAGAATCTCTCCATCCCTTCATAGGCAACACAAATCTTATCTGCCTTCTTAGCCAGCAGTTTATTGGTTAGCCCAGCATAGGAGTTTTGCTCTTGAATTAAAGTAGGTATCTGTAAGGAGCTTGCAACCTTTAGTGTTGGGCCACTTGCATATCCACCAACTCCAACAACAACATCGGGTTTAAACTCTTTAATGATCTTCTTTGCAATCGACAGACTTCTAACTATTTTTATTAAAACAGAAAAGTTTTTCCACATCTTTTTTCTGTAGAATCCAGCGATAGGTAATCCTTTAATGGGGTATCCCTCATCAGGAACTCTTTGCATTTCCATTCTATCATTTGCACCCACAAAGAGAATTTCAGTTGTAGGTTCAATCTCTTTAATGGCATTTGCTATGGATATGGCTGGAAATATATGACCACCAGTGCCACCTCCGCTTATTACTATTTTATAATTCTTCGATTGTTGCATTTTGTAATGGTGTTGTTGAGGTAACATTGGTTTCGTTAAAATCTTCGGCTTCTTCCAAATCACTTGAGTTAGCTGTTGAAGTGAACTGACTGATGTGTAAAATTATTCCAATATACATACAGTTTACAAGAGTGCTTGTTCCTCCTTTACTAATAAGAGGTAGGGGTTGTCCTGTTACAGGAAAAAGACCTACAGTTACCATCATGTTAATTAAAGCTTGAGAGGCAATAAGTATTGCTATTCCCATAACCAATAATTTATTGAAATTGTTTTCAGCTCTACTGGCAATTTGGCCAGATCGGATAAGCAGGCAGATATAGAGTAGAGCTACACCGAATCCACCTATTATCAATCCTAGCTCTTCTATAATAATAGCATAAATAAAGTCAGAAAAAGCTTGACTTAAAAAGTCTCTTTGGTTGGAGTTCCCAGGCCCTTTTCCTATCAGGCCGCCCTGAGCTACAGCTATTCTAGCATTTGCAATTTGAGCATCGTTATCCAAATCAAACTTTGCTGCAGGAACTTGCTCTTTACTAGTGTGCTTCATGATTCGGGCTTTCCATGTTGGGAATCTATGTGCAAAGGGTATTTTGGTATCACTTGGGACAGATACTGTTAGCGTAAGGATGAATAGAACCACGAGTATTCCTAAGGCAAACAGGCTTAGTCGCAAGATTTTTTTGAATTCAACACGGCTAATAATTAAGAGTATGAAAACAACCCCTGCAAGTAGGAGAGCAGTAGATAGGTTCTCTGGAGCTATTAAGGCCACCATTACTCCCGTTAAAATAAGAACCCATTTAAAAGCTTGTGGAATAGGCCTATCCTCTTCTGTCCTTATGCTTAGGATAGAGGAGGTTACAATGATCGTTGCCATCTTAGCTAGCTCGGAGGGTTGAAACTGGACTCCAAAAATCATAAACCAACGGTGGGCTTCATTAACACTGCTTCCCATTTTTCTTCCCATAACCAATAGGAATAAAAGTAGGGCTGCTGAGACCAAGTAGGCTATAGCTCCCAGTATGGGGTAGAGTCGGTAGGGAGTTTTTAGAACGACAAGTAGACAAATAAAACCAATAAAGAGATGTCTGCAATGTTGTGTGATAGGTAGTAAATGGTTCTCTGATTTAAACGTTAGGGAGCTAGCTGCACTAAACACCTCTATAATAGAAATGGCACAGAATAAAATAAATATAATCCATATGATATTGTCACCTTTGATAAGCCTTTTAACTAGATCCATACTATAATGCTTTTACGTACTTTATAAACTGATCTCCACGATCCTCATAACTCTTAAATAAATCAAAAGAGGCACAGCAAGGACTCAAAAGAACGGTATCACCAGTGTTTGCCATTTCGTAAGCTTTTGATACCGCATCTTTCATATTGTTAGTTTCAACAAAAGGAAGACCTTTATCTTTAAAAAAATCAATAAGCGTTGAGTTATCTGCACCAAGAAAGACAAGCCCCTTACATTTGGCATGAATTAACTCCTCTATTTCGCTATAGTTATTTCCTTTATCTTTTCCTCCAAGAATCAATACAACTTCTGTTTTCATAGAGCTGAGAGCATACCAGCAAGAGTTAACATTTGTAGCCTTCGAGTCATTTATAAATTGAACACCTCTTACTTTTGCCACTTTTTGTAGTCGGTGAGGAACCCCCTTAAAGTCGGATAGAGCTTGTCGAATATGTTCTTTCGTTATCCCTGTTATATTAGCAGATAAGCTAGCTGCTAAAGAGTTGTACAAGTTATGCTCTCCTGTTAAAGCTAGTTTCTCTAGCTCTACGTTAAACTCTACTGGTTCAGCTATAAATAACTTATCTCCATCCACATAGGCTGAGGCCTCTTTATTGGATTGCGATGCAAAGGGGTATCTGTGTGCAACAATTCCATAATGGTTTAGCTCCTCTTTAATCACAGGATCATCGTTCCAGTAGATGAAAGCATCTTCGGGTTGTTGGTTTTGAATGATACGAAATTTTGCTTCAATGTATTTTTTGAAGGAGTTTTCATACCTATCCAGGTGATCCGGAGTGATATTCATTAGAACCGCTATGTTCGCTCGAAATTGATACATGTTGTCGAGTTGAAAAGAGCTAAGCTCGATAATGTAGTAATCATGTTTCTCATAGGCTACTTGTAGGGCTAAGCTTCTTCCAATATTTCCAGCCAACCCAACGTTAAGTCCTGCGCTTTTATAGATGTGGTAGATTAAACTAGTTGTAGTAGTTTTGCCATTAGATCCTGTTACACAAATCATCTTTGCTGTTGTGTATCTACCTGCAAACTCAATTTCAGAAATAATGGGAATGGCTAGCTTTTCAAGTTTTTTAATAATAGGTGCACTGTTAGGTATACCTGGACTTTTAATCACTTCATCTGCAGAAAGTATTAACTCTTCCGTATGAGCTCCCTCTTCCCAATCAATATTGTGTTGGTTTAAAAGATCTTTGTATGTTTCTTGAATGATGGATTGGTCTGAGACAAAGAGATCAAACCCCTTCATCTTAGCTAGAACTGCAGCTCCAGTTCCACTTTCTCCAGCTCCTAAAACGACAACTCTTTTTGACATATTATCTTATTTTTAATGTAATGATTGTGAGTGCTGCTAGCACGATGGTGATGATCCAAAATCTCACCGTAATTTTAGATTCGTGAAACACGTTCTTAGGCTTAGTCACAATGTAACTGCATTCAGGGTCTAGTTGTGATAGGGTTGTTCTAAAGTGATCATGTATAGGAGTACGTTTAAATATTCGTTGTTTAACTCCTTTTTTCTTCCCTTTTTTATAATACCTAACTTGTAAGATTACCGATAAGTTCTCCATTAAAAAGACACCACATAAAAGAGGTATTAATAGTTCTTTCTTTATCACTATAGCATATACAGCAATGATGCCACCAACTGTAAGGCTCCCTGTATCACCCATGAATATTTGTGCAGGGAAGGCATTATACCATAAAAAACCTATTAAGGCTCCAATAAAGGCACAAATAAATATAACGAGTTCCTCTGTACCAGGGATATACATTATATTTAAGTAGGTTGCAAATTGAAGGTGACTAGATACGTAAGCCAAAACACCAAGCGTAGCGCCAATAATGGCGGAGTTTCCGGCTGCCATTCCATCCATTCCATCGTTTAAGTTTGCTCCATTTGAAACAGCTGCAACGACAAATATGGTTACAATAACAAAAAGAATCCACCCACCCACTTGAGCATACTCTCCCAAGAACGATACAAAGTCGGCATAATCCAGGTTATTGCTCTTTAAAAAAGGTATGGTGGTCTTAGTTGACTTGATATCATGTGTAGCATGAACAACCTCTATCTCGTCTCCAGGTTTTTGAATTTCAATATTCTCTCTTATTACAACATGTGGACTGAGGTATAAGGTTAATCCAACAATTAATCCGAGCCCAATTTGTCCAACTATTTTATATTTTCCTTGAAGACCATCTTTGTTTCTTTTGAAGTTTTTGATGTAGTCGTCAGTAAAACCTATAACTCCTAACCATATGGTGGTAATTAACATAAGTAGGAGGTAGGTGTTATGAAGTTTACCTAGCAATAAACAGGGAATGAGTATGGCAACAATGATAATAATTCCCCCCATACTAGGGACGCCCACTTTATTCACTCCAAAAGGGTCAATGCTAGCATCTCTTTGGATCTCTGTTATTTGCTTCCTTTTTAGATAGTCGATGAATTTATCACCCCAAATGCTGGAAATGAGTAGTGATAAAATAATAGCCATTAATGCTCGAAAAGAGGTATATGAAAACATACCTGCTCCAGGAACATTATACTCTTGCAACCATTTAAATAGATAATATAGCATTTTTTATTTTTTCTCTTTTAGGCATTAATAATAGCGAGTACTTCTTCTTTATCATCAAAGTGGTGTTTAACTCCCTTTATCTCTTGATAGGTTTCATGTCCTTTACCCACAATAACAACAACATCGTTGGGTTGGGCAAGTAAACAGGCTGTTTTAATCGCTTCTTTTCGATTTAGGATACTAATCGTTTTCCTCTTTTCTAGATCTGTCAAGCCAGAAAGCATATCTTCCACAATTGCTTGTGGGTCCTCATTTCGAGGATTATCTGAGGTGAAAATAACCTGATCGCTCTGCTTTACAGATTCTTGGGCCATAATAGGCCTTTTCCCTTTATCTCGGTTTCCCCCGGCACCTACTACAGTAATGACTCTTCCTTCTCCTTCCAGTATATTGTGAACAGAGCTTAAAACATTATTTATAGCGTCAGGTGTATGCGCATAGTCAACAATTACAGTGTATCCTTGTTTCGATTTGAATGACTCGAAACGGCCAGAAACAGGCTGAAGCTCGCTTAACCTAATTAATGTTTCTTCTTTCTCTAACCCAAGGAGTCTAGCTGCTCCATAAACGGTTAATAAATTATATGCATTGAACTCACCGATAAATTGAACGAATAGCTCTTGGTCATCAAAAACCAGTAATGAACCATCAAAGTGTGACTCTAAAATCCTTCCTTTATAATCACTTCTATTTCTTAGTGAAAATGAAAAGATGGAGGCTTTTGTGTTTTGAGTCATTACCATGCCATTCTTATCGTCTTTATTAATAAGACAAAAGGCCTCTTTAGGAAGATGATCGAAAAACTGCTTCTTAGCCTTGATGTAGTTGGCTGTAGTTTTATGGTAGTCGAGATGATCCCTTGTTAAGTTGGTGAAAATTCCACCTACGAATTTTAGTCCAGCAATACGTTGCTGATCAATTGCATGTGAGCTTACTTCCATAAAAGCTAGTGAGCATCCCGCAGAGACCATTTCTGCTAATAGTTTATTTAGAGATATTGGATCTGGTGTGGTGTGTGTTGCTTCCACTCGCTTTTCGTCTATGTAGTTACAAACAGTAGATAGTAATCCTACCTTTTCTCCAACTTTCTTGAACAATTGATAGAGTAAGGTGGCTACTGTTGTTTTACCATTGGTTCCAGTAACACCTATTAGTTTTAACTTTGAGGATGGATTTCCATAGAAATAAGATGCGATTGGACCAACAAGCTCTTTTGTAGACTCCACTTGTATGTTAACCACATGCCCCCCAGGAGAGGTTTGCTCACATAAAATTGCTACAGCTCCTTTTTGGATAGCTTGATTAATGTAAGTGTGCCCATCGGTTTGAGTCCCTCTTACGGCAATAAAGAGAGCTCCAGGCTTAACAGCCCTAGAGTCTGTTGTGATATTGGTTATTTCGCAGTCCCCTTCTCCTTCTATATGATAGGGTCCAATTATTGAGGTTAATTCACTTATTTTCATTCTCCACTAGTTTAGTGTTAGTACAATGGTTCTTCCTCTTCCTGCATTGCTACCAGGAAGTAGAGACTGTCTTGTTACATGTCCAATTCCATTGAGCTGGACGCGCAAGCCCAGTCGCTCGAGTAGATATACAGCATCTCTAGCACCCATGCCTCGAACATCGGGAATGACTTTCTCTTGTACAGGTGTTGGCGATAATTCTACACTTTTTGATTCGTTGTTATAATCAATTCTTCCCCATAGGTATTTCCCATCATTAGGCTTCTCCATAGAGGGTTTCTCCTGTTTAACCTCTTTAAGAACATAGTTAGCAAGGTTTAACTCTCCTTTCTTTATTTGAGGGTAGAGAGTATTTACGGTATCTTTGGCTGAAGAGACATCAGCCCTTAAAGAATGTGCATATACTCTTTCTGCTATTTTCTTGAATGCAGTTCCAGCTATTAGTCCTCCTGCTGCTGGCCCCCCTGTGTTTTGGATAGAGACAATGCAGGAATATTTAGGGTTATCGGCAGGAAAATAACCACAAAAAGAGAGTAGGTATTCCATTGGTCCGCTTTTGTATCCACGGCTCCCTTTTGCTATTTGTGCAGTACCTGTTTTTCCTGCAACTTTAAACTGATCAGAACCAGCAGGTTTACCAATTCCTTCACTAATTGTTCTTTCAAGAATTTCCTGTATTTTTTTTATGGTTGAACGAGATGCAACTGATTTTCTGAGTATTTCGGGTTTTATCTCTTTAACGATTCTTCCATTTTCCATAATTGCTTTAACCAACCTAGGTTTAACCATAGTTCCGTTATTGGCTATGGTGTTGTAGAATGTAACCATATTAATGGCTGGAATCTGTGACCCATAGCCCATACTCATCCAAGGTAAATCGGTGTTAGAAAAGGTTGGGTCGTCTGGATTCTTAATGGTAGGTGTACCAACACCGTGAATATCTAGTTCAAGTTTATCTAATATGCCTAGTTTTTTAATTCCCTCAACAAACTTTTTTCTTTTTTTGTCGTAGTGATCATGGATGATGGTGGAAATTCCAATATTGGATGAAAACATCAATATTTCGGGAACAGTTAAATAGCCATAGCCTCCTCTATGGGCATTATGGTCTTTCATTATGCGGTTTGCATATCTTTTAACCCCATTGCCGGTGTCAACCCCATCATTCATGTCGACCATACCATCTTCTAGTGCAACCATAAGTGATGCTGTTTTAAATGTTGATCCAGGTTCATAAAGGTCGGATATGGCATTGTTCTTAATCTCCTGATAAGTTCCATTGCCCACTTTAGTCATGTTAACAATAGCCTTTATTTCACCTGTTTCAACTTCCATTAAAATGGCTACCCCTACATTCGCATTGAATTTTTTCAGGTTGTCGACAACTGCTTTTTCACAAATGTCTTGCATGTTTACATCAATCGTTGTGATAATGTCTGAGCCATTTATTGCTGGTTCCTTGGTTATGGATAGGTATTTGTTTTTGATTTTTCTCCTACGGGCAATACCCTCTTTCCCTTTAAGAATACTGTCATAATATAGCTCTAGTCCATTTTTGGCTCCTTGGGTTATATCAGGGTACATATCCCCAAGTGTTCTTTTTGCTAGTGAACCAAAGGGTTTTTTCCTTTGATTAAAAGTTTCCCAAGTTAATCCACTTGTGAATCTACCTCTATTTAGAAGTGGTAGAGAGGTAATCTCCTTAAACTGATTGTAAGAAATTCTATGGGGATAGATGGGGTAATATCGTGCTTGTCTTTTTCTACCATCTAGTAGTTTGTTTTTAAAGAATTGGCGACTGTATGATGGTATAGCTTTGTGCATTCCTGCAGCAATATCGTTAATGTGCGCAAGAAGCAAGGAGTCCTTTTTCTCCCCTCCAGCTTTAAAATCCATGAATAGTTTATACTCAGGAAGAGAACTAGCGACCAGCTTTCCATCAGAGGAGAGGATGTTCCCCCTTGTAGGCTTAACTGAAACACTGTCGTTTTCGTATCTATTAGCCACCTCATTCCAGTAAGAGTTTTCAACAAACATGATAAAGCCAGCCTTAATGAGTATCGCAGTGACAGCTAACACCATTAAAGTTACTACCAATAGGTACCTAAACTGTATAGTATCTTTAAACTCGCTCATTGTTATTTAATTAAGTAGGGAGGAGTAGTTGCTATCTCTAACTCACTGTTTTGAGTTGTAATATATTCTTCTATCTTAGATTGTCTACTTCGCTCCATAAGCTCAGAACTTCGGCTTAATGCATGATACTTAATATCTAACAGCTTTTCTTCCAGTTTATTGATTTCAATAAACTCTTGTTGACCAGCATACCTATTGTTGATATGGATAAAGGTTAGAAAGAAGATCAATATGCCTAAATTTCTATATTTAACAACTTGTTCTTTCTTAAGAAACTCTCCAGATAATAGATCCCAAATGGAGAGGCT
This sequence comes from Bacteroides sp., assembly GCA_030151845.1. Taxonomy (GTDB): domain Bacteria; phylum Bacteroidota; class Bacteroidia; order Bacteroidales; family Bacteroidaceae; genus Bacteroides_E. Next base: position 10,731 of record JASLCM010000121.1, on the reverse strand, counting down.
ACTTTTTTCTCTTTTACGCTTTTCCTGATCCATTCTCTTTCTTTTTTGCGATTCTTAATTTTGCACTTCTAGAGCGTGAGTTTCTCTCCAGCTCTAAATCGGTTGGAGTTATAACCCTATTGTTAACAGCTTCGAAAGGAGTCAACCTGTTGCCAAAAAAATCAGTCTCTACTTTTCCTTCGATGTTTCCAGAGCGTATGAAGTTCTTTACCATACGATCTTCTAAGGAGTGGTAAGTTATAACGACTAATCTACCTTCGGGTTTCAGCATCTCTTTTGCACTCTCTAAGAAATCTCTTAAAGCATCCATCTCTTTGTTCACCTCGATACGTATGGCCTGAAAGACTTTTGCAAACTCTTTATTCTCTTTCCCTTTTCTAAAGAGAGGGGTAATAAGCTGAATGAGTTGTTCTACAGTCTCTATCTTCTTACTCTCTCTTGCTTTAACGATGGTTGAGGCTAGTCTTCTACTGTTTTTCAATTCTCCATACAGGTAAAAAATATCGGCTAGCCGGTTTTCCTCGTAATTGTTGATAACTTCAACAGCACTTAAGGATGCTCTTGTGTTCATTCTCATATCTAGTTTTGAGTTGAACCTAAAAGAAAAACCACGCTCTTCTGCATCAAAATGATGAGAAGAGACCCCTAAATCTGCTAAGATTCCGTCCACTTTTGGGATGTTGTGGTATCTTAGGAAGTTTTTTAAGTACCTGAAGTTGCTTCTTACAAAAGTAAACCTAGAGTCATCTATGATATTTCTCTCTGCATCAGCATCTTGATCAAATCCGAAAAGGTGTCCCTCTTTGTCTAAGTGCTTTAGAATCTCTTTGGAGTGTCCACCACCTCCGAAAGTAACATCAACATAAATACCTTTTGGGTTAATATCCAAAGCGGAAATACTCTCAGGTAAGAGAACAGGAATATGATATGTTTGATTAAATTCACTCATTTTTCATGATTTTAGCTAAGGCTTTTGTGAAGTCTTCTTGTGGGAGTAATGCCTGTTCTAACTCCTCTTTAGCCCACACCTCTATTCGATTTCCAACTCCAATAAAACGGACTTCAGAGTCTATGTTTGTTAAACCTACTAATCTTTTAGGTATTAAAATTCTTCCACTATTGTCTACAGTAAGAATCTCAAGATCACTAACAAATTGTCGAAAAAGAGTTTGATGGATGGGGTCCCATTTATCTAGCTTCACTTGAAGCTCTTGAAGGAGTTTTTCCCATACCTCTTTGGGATATATGATGAGGCAGTTCTGGTGTAGGTCTTTTTTTAAAATAACACACTCCTCTTGTACAGAAAGTAACTCTTTTCTGAACTGGACAGGAATAAAGACTCTTCCTTTTGTGTCTATTTTAGCTTCTATGTTACCCCAGAAATTCACAAACTCCACCTTATATATACATTAGTGATGTAAAATTACACATTTCTCCACAATTCCCCACATTTTTCCTGCTTTAATTTAAAGATTTAACATGAGTTCGAATAGGTAATAAAATTTAGTAATGTTATTAAAAAGTAGCAGTGACTTGCTGCTTATGGCTCTCATACCTCTTTTTTTATTAAAAAAGCGTATATAATAAAAAAGTTAAATTAAATTTGTATTTTCACTTTCAGAATTGTTATTTATGGAAGATAGAGGATATTTAATAGATATAGAAAAAGTTTTACAGGATAAACTGCCGAAATATTATCGATATATTCCAAAGTTTGTCATCTCATATCTTCGGAAAATTATTCACCAAGAGGAGTTAAATGAATTCCTTATGGAGAGTAAGGGCAAAGAGGGAATGGATTTTCTAGAGGCCTCAATGGGCTTTATGAATATAAAGCTTAATGTTCGTGGTGAAGAGAATATTCCACAAGATGATAAATTGTATACATTTGTCTCTAATCATCCACTGGGTGGGCAGGATGGAGTTGCTTTAGGATATATTTTGGGGCAAAAGTACAATGGAAATATTAAATATTTGGTGAATGACATTCTTATGAACATCAAAGGTTTGTCTCCTTTATTTATTCCTGTTAACACAGTTGGGAGTCAGTCGAAACAGCTGGCTGAGCAAATTCGAGAGGGGTTTGCTTCGAAGAATCAATTAATAATGTTTCCAGCCGGACTTTGTTCGAGAAGAATAAAGGGAAAGGTTCAAGACTTGGAATGGAAGAAGACATTTGTTGTAAAGAGCATTGAATCACAGCGTGATGTGGTTCCGATTCACTTTGAAGGGCAAAATTCTAATTTTTTTTATAACTTGGCAAACTTTTGTGGGAGTTTAGGCATTAAAGTAAATATAGCTATGCTCTATTTAGTAGATGAGATGTTTAAAAGTAGGAATAAAACCTTTACTGTGACTTTTGGAAAACCTATTCCTTGGCAAACTTTTACAAATGATAAAACCCCTATGCAATGGGCACAAGAAGTAAGAAAAGAGGTTTATAAACTAAAAAATAGCCATCAAGAATAAGACATGGAAGAGATTATAGATGCGGTTGATAAAGAGCTGATTAAGGCAGAACTTACAGAAGATAAACGTTTGCGTATGACGAATAAGAGTAATAATCAAATTTACGTTATTACTCATCAGGATTCGCCTTATACAATGAGAGAAATTGGCCGCTTACGAGAAATAGCTTTTAGGGCAGCGGGTGGAGGAACCGGCAAGGCTGTAGATATAGATGAGTTTGACACAATGGAGAATGCCTATAAGCAACTTATTGTGTGGAACCCTGAGGCCGAAGAGATTCTAGGAGGGTATCGCTATATTCTTGGGACCGATGTGAAACTGATAGACGGTATACCCCAAATTGCGACCTCTCATCTTTTTAAATTTTCTGAAAAATTTATAGAAGAGTACTTGCCTACGACCATTGAGTTGGGACGCTCCTTTGTTACACTTGAATATCAATCTTCTCGTGCAGGAAGTAAAGGTCTGTTTGCCCTAGATAATCTATGGGATGGGCTGGGAGCATTAACCGTTGTAATGCCAACTGTAAAGTACTTTTTTGGAAAGGTGACGATGTATCCTAGTTATCACAAGCAAGGAAGGGACATGATTCTTCATTTTTTAAAGAAGCATTTTGGTGATGATGAAAATTTAATATTCCCAATAAAACCTTTGGAGATAAATTCGGATATCAATGAATTAGAGCTTCTTTTTAATAAGGATTCTTTCCGGGAAGATTATCGAATATTAAATCGAGAAATAAGAAAGTTAGGTTTTAATATACCACCACTTGTGAATGCATATATGGGCTTGAGTCCAACAATGAAAATGTTTGGAACTGCTATTAACTATGGTTTCGGAGAGGTCGAAGAGACAGGGATTTTAATAGCGGTAGATGAAATCCTTGAAGAGAAACGAATGAGGCATATTCAATCTTTCATTCGTGATAAAAACATAGACTGTACACTAACTTCTGGGGCCAATAAAGTTTTTTATCCTGTAAAGAAATAGGGGTACTTGGAGCCTAACAGGGAGAAAGTATAGAATATAAGTGGAGGACTCGTAGTTTTATGGGTCCTCTTTTTAATTACGGCTTGTTCTGTTTAAAGATTACAGTATAACAAGAAACCTAGTGAGGTTCCCTTGTCCGAAAGCGCTGATCTGTTCATGATATTTAACTGCAAAACTATTAATTATCAGTTCAAAATGTCTATTTTCGTCAATATAAACACTAATTGATAATAAAAATGATAAAGGTAATAAATAAATCAAAGCATAAACTACCTCAATATTCAACCAAACTTGCAGCAGGAATGGATGTAAGAGCAAACTTAGATGAGGCTGTACGGCTGAAACCTTTAAGTAGGTGTTTGATTCCGACAGGATTATATATGGCTATTCCTGAAGGGTATGAGGTGCAAGTGCGACCTCGAAGCGGACTGTCGATTAAACATGGGATAACAGTTTTGAATAGTCCTGGGACTATTGATGCCGATTACCGCGGTGAGTTATGTGTTGTGCTTGTTAACCTTTCGGATAAGGAGTTTGTTGTGGAGGACGGGGAGCGTATTGCACAGTTGGTTTACGCAAAATGTGAACAGGCTAGTTGGAAAGAGGTAGAGAGCTTAGATGAGACCGATCGTGGTGCAGGAGGGTTTGGACATACAGGTATTAAATAACTAAAAGAATATGTGCAATAGTTTAAAAAATAGTATTTGTATCGTATTGCTTTTTACTTGCTTTTTTGTATCTGTATTGGGTGCTAAGGCGAATAATTTTAGTACACCAGAGGTTGATCGAACCTACAGTTATCTTTTCCTTGAGGCTGTAAACCAGAAGGAATCAGGAAACTATAGTGCTGCTTATGATTTATTAATACAGGCAGTAAAGTATAAGCCGACAGCAGCACCGGCCTTTTACGAGCTTGCTCAGCTCTCTTATATTTTGCAGGACCTTAATGCTGCAGAAGAGTTTCTTGTAAAGGCTGTAAAGTTAGACCCTGAAAACTACTGGTATAGTTTGGCGGCTGTTAATGCCTATATCCAGAAGGAGGATAAGAAGGATGCAATCTCATTGCTGGAATCTATGCGTACTCAATTCCCAGGGAGAGATGATGTTCTTTTTATGCTGATAGATATTTATACAAAAGAGGGGAAATATCCAAAGGTTATTAGTTTGCTTGACAGTTTAGAGGAACGGTTTGGAAAAAATGAACAGTTGAGTATGGAGAAGTTTAGAATGTTTCTATACTTGGAGGATAAGGAGAGAGCAATTGAGGAGATTGAGGGTTTAATAATAGAGTATCCAGCTGAACTTAAATACCGTGTTGTACTAGGTGATTTATATCTTCAACTGGGAATGGAGGAGCAGGCTTTAGATTGTTATGAAATGGTTTTATCTAAAGATCCAGAAAATCCTATAGCGCTCTACTCGCTAGCTAGTTATTATCAAAAGAAAGGTGAAAGAGAAAAACAAAAGGAAAGTTTAGATAAACTTCTTCTTAATAAAAAGACAGACTCACAAGTTAAGTTAAATGTGATGCGTCAATTGATTCTTCAGAATGAGCAAGAGGCTACAAAGGATAGTATGAAGATAATCTCGCTTTTTAATGAGGTGTTGGCTATAGATGAGTTTGATGATCAGCTACCTATGTTGTATGCACAGTATCTTATGAGTAAAAACATGAGAGACGAAGCTAAACCTGTGTTAGAGCATGTTTTACAGCTAGATCCTTCAAATTCGGCTGTTAGGCTGATGTTGGTTGGAGAGGCTTTGTCGAAAGAAAACCCAAAGGAGGTTATTGGTCTATGTGAGCCTGCAATGATAACTAATCCTGATAGAATAGAGTTTTATTTTTATTTGGTTTTAGCTTATCTCACCGAAGATCGGTTTGATGAGGCTATTGAGGTCGGAGAAAAGGCAAAAAAACTAATTGATGAGGAGACGCCTAAGGAGTTATCTTCTCACATTTATAGCATGCTAGGTGATAGCTATTATAGAAGAGGAGAAAAAGAGTTGATGTATGAGGCATATGATAAAGCGATTGAGCTTAACTCCTCCAACTGGGGAACACTTAATAACTATGCTTACTATCTCTCTGTAGATAGGAAAGAGTTGGATAAGGCAGAGGAGATGTCTTATCAAGCAATTAAAGCAGAACCGCAGAATCCCACTTTTCTTGATACTTATGCTTGGATTCTTTTTCAAAAAGGGGAGTTCGAACAGGCTAGGATTTATATTGATGAGGCTCTAAAGCATGAAACAGAGCCAAGTGCTGCCATACAAGAGCATGCTGGTGATATCTATTACAAATTAGGTGAGGTGGATTTAGCACTAACATTTTGGAAGAAAGCAAGTGAGCTTGGAGACGCTTCAGCATTGTTGTTAAATAAAATAAAACAGAGAAAATATCTTGCTAAATGAAAAGAGAACATCAAATCCTTTTTCTAGTTGCATCTCTTTTGTTGCTAGTGGGTTGCAAAAGTAGTAGGGTAATTCCTACCTATCCCAAAGAACAGCTTTCGATTGCTTCTCGAGTTAGTTTATCTGCCTCTGATAAAGGGATAACTATAGGAGGGCAGCTTTCCTTAAAAGAAGGAGAGATAATTCAGATCTCTCTTCGGATGCCAATTGTTGGAATAGAGGTTGGAAGGATTGAGTTAACCCCTAGGACTATACTGCTTATTGACAGGCTAAATAAAAAGTATTCTCAACTAAGTTGGGATGAGGCTCAACAAAAGGTGGGTAATAAAACAACTTATATGGAGATTGAGAGTCATATTACTCAGCTCTATAAAAAAGGAGGAGGGGAGTTAACACCTTTTGACTTTGGAGTTCATTCTAGAAAAAAAATAGTAGTGTCTCTTTATAATTTCTCCAAATTAACAAAAGAGCTTGTTGAGACAACTGTTCCATCGAGATATGAGTATATTGGCATGGATCAGTTAATAGAACTTTTTAAAGCTATATGAAAAAAATAATCTTCTTCCTGTCTTTATGTATTCCTCTCTTCTTGTATAGCCAAACAAACCCTTTGGTAAAAGAGCTAGAGAGAAGGAGAAGTATGCTCTTCAAGCAAATAAAAGAGTCTGAAAGTCTTTTTCAGACAGCTAAGAAAAATACAGAAAGTGAACTAAGTAGTTTGGCTACACTTACAGGGCAAATCTCAGAACGGAGAAGATTATTAACAATGTTACAAAATGATGTAGCCTTGCTAGATAATGAAATTAAGCTAGTTCAACGAGAATTAGCGGAGCTTAAGGAGCAATTGCTCGAGAAGAAAGAAAAGTATGCAAATTCTGTTAGATATATGCATAGGAATAGATCTTTGCAGAGTAAACTTCTTTTTATCTTTTCGGCGGAAACTTTTGAACAATCTTATCGAAGGTTGAGATATGTGAATGAGTATGCCTCTTACCAAAAGCTGAAAGGTGGGGAAATAGAGGAGAAGCAAACTCAGGTAAAGAGAAAACAGCAAGAGTTGTTGCAAACTAGAGAGGCGAAAGAGATCTTACTCAAAGAGCACAGGCAAGCTAATGCCGCATTAGAGAATCAGGAAAAGCTTAAAAGAAAGTTAGTACAACAGCTTAAGAGTAAACAGGGTGATATACAGCGTGAAATAGCCAAAAAGAAGAGAGAGCAGCAAAAATTAAACGCTGAAATAGAGCGTTTAATAGCTGAAGAGATAGAAAAAGCAAACCGAGCGGCTCAAAAAGAGAGTGTTGAAGAGGGCACTTCAATTACTCCAATGGGAAAATTCTCTTTAAATAAGGCAGATGCTCAGCTATCGACCAATTTCTCAAGCAATAGAGGTAAACTTCCATTACCGATAACGGGGCCTTTTATAATTGTGAGTCGGTATGGAGAGTACGCTGTAGAAGGCCTTCGAAATGTAAGGCTAGATAATAAAGGAATTGATATTCAAGGGCAGCCAGGGGCTATGGCCCGCTCAATCTTTAATGGAAAAGTAGCTGCCGTTTTTGAGTTAAATGGTCTGTTTAATATATTGATTCGACATGGAAATTATATATCCGTTTATTGCAACCTGGTAAAACCTTTGGTGAAGACTGGTGATGTTGTAAAAACGAAGGATGTTTTGGGTGAAATTCACTCAGACTCCTCAGATAACCATCGAACCATCTTGCATTTTCAGCTTCGCAAGGAGAGAGAAAAATTGAACCCAGAGGCTTGGTTAAATCGATAAGTCGTTCAATAGTAGGTAATACCTCTCAATGGCCTCTTCTATTTCACTCCTTTTAATGTACTCATCTGCGGTGTGTGAACGGGCTGATGACCCTGGCCCAATCTTAACAGAAGGGAAATCCATCAGAGCCTGATCGGATAGTGTTGAGGAACCAAATGGAGTCAATCCGAGCTCTTTCGCTCTGAGAATAAAGGGATGGTCAAGAGGGGTTGCTGAAGGTTTAAGTCTGAAAGAGCGAGCTTCAACCTCTCCTTCGCAATTGCTTTTTATCGTTTCAAATATCTCCTCGTTGCTGTACCTCTCATTCGATCGAATGTCTATTACTAACTCGCAGAGATCTGGAACAATGTTGTGCTGTGTTCCTGAGTTGATTTGAGTAGTAGTCATCTTAACTTCCCCTAGTAATTCTGATTTTTTTTCAAAACGGAAGTTTTTTATCCACTCAATACTCTTTAGGGCTTTATAAATAGCGTTATCTCCTTCCTCCCTTGCTGCATGTCCTGCTTTACCTCGAATTTTTACATCGACAACCATTAAGCCACGTTCTGCAATGGCTGGTTGCATACCGGTTGGTTCTCCAACAACCCCAAAGCTAATTGGAGGGAGTTCGGGCAATACTGAAGAGATTCCCTGTAGTCCACTAATCTCCTCTTCTGCTGAAGCTAGAAAAATTAAATTATAAGGCTGTTCTTTCGATGTTAGAAGAAAGAATAGTTGTAGTAGAGAGACTAGAGAACCCCCAGCATCATTGCTTCCTAAACCAAATATCTTATCGTTTACACTTTTGGGTTCATGAGGTCTTTTTCTCCATCCAGAAATAGGCTTAACAGTGTCAATATGTGAGTTTAATAAGATTGTTGGTTTTTTCAAGCTTAATCCAGGGCTAACACACCAAACGTTATTTCCTTTTCTTGCAGTGGTGACTCCTTTGCTTTCTATAAAGTTTTGTAAGTGGTCTGCAGCTTGCTTTTCTTCTTTACTATAAGAAGGTATTCTTATCAAATCTAAAAGTAAAGTGATTGCTTCGTTAGAATAGTTTTTAAAACTCATAATTTCTAGATTTTAACTTAAGCAAAGTTATAAAAAAGTTGGTACATACTGTTTGTGTAACAACTATTTATTTATCCTTGTTATAGGTAACTGTCTGATATTAATTACTTAAAATTAATATCATCTCCTGTACATAATTCCAATTTAAACTATAACTTTGCATTTTAAATAATTTAAAAACGATATGGTATATCATCACTTATCTGTGCTTGTGCATGAGCAAGCTAAGAAATATAAAGATAGAGTTGCTTTAAAGTATAGGGACTACAGCTTGGCTAAATGGATGCCGATTACCTGGAATGAGTTTTCAGAAAAAGTAAAGAATGTAGCTAGATCTCTTGTCTCCTTGAAGGTTGAAGAACATGAAAATTTAGGTGTTTTCTCGCAAAATAAACCAGAAAGCATATATGTTGATTTTGGAGCATACGCTAATCGGGCTGTAACAATACCTCTATATGCTACTAGTTCATCTTCTCAGGTTCAGTATATAATAAATGATGCCCAAATACGCTATCTCTTTGTTGGCGAGCAGGAGCAATATGATGCAGCCTTTCGTGTAATCGGACTTTGTCACTCTCTTGAGCGAATTATCATTTTTGACTCAACTGTTGTGAAGGATGCTAGAGATAACACCTCTCTCTATTTTGAGGAGTTTTTAGAGTTAGGAAAGGATAAGCTTTTATCGAAAAAAGTAGAAGAAAGAACTGCTCGAGCATCTGAAGATGACTTGGCTAACATTATTTATACTTCGGGAACTACAGGTAATCCTAAAGGTGTAATGTTACATCATTCTTGTTATTTAGAGGCTTTTCGAATTCACGATATCCGATTGGTAGATATGACCGATAAGGATGTCTCTATGAACTTTTTACCCATGACCCATGTGTTTGAGCGAACTTGGGTCTATTTCTGTATTCATAAAGGGGTTGTAAACTGTGTAAATTTACGTCCACATGATATTCAGCGCTCTCTTACTGAAATAAGACCAACTTTAATGTGTAGTGTACCTAGATTCTGGGAGAAGGTATATGCTGGTGTTAAAGAGAAGATTAGCAAGAGTAGTGGAATCCAGAAAAACATGATGCTTGATGCAATACGTGTAGGTGAAGAGCATAATATAAATTATGTTCGCTTAGGTAAAAAACCTCCTTTTCTATTGCACCTGAAGTATAAGTTTTATGAGAAAACGGTTATAGCTCTTTTGAAGAAGACGCTTGGAATTGAAAATGGAAACTTCTTTCCAACAGCTGGTGCCGCTGTTCCTGATACGGTTTGTCGTTTTGCGCATGCAGTAGGTATAGATATGATTGTGGGGTATGGGTTGACTGAGTCGACTGCAACTGTAAGTTGTACAGACAAGGTTGGCTATGAGATTGGCTCTGTTGGTTACCCTATGCCTGATGTTCAGGTGAAAATTGGAGCAGAAAATGAGATTATGTTAAAGGGTAAAACTATAACTAAAGGATATTACAAGAACCCTGTGGCTACGGCAGAAGCTTTTGATGAGGATGGTTGGTTCCGGACAGGTGATGCGGGTTACTTTAAAGATGGAAATCTTTATTTAACTGAGCGTATTAAAGATCTATTTAAAACCTCCAATGGAAAGTATATAGCCCCACAAGCCATAGAGACCAAGATGGTTGTAGATAAGTATATCGACCAAATAGCGATTATTGCAGATCAGCGTAAGTTTGTCTCTGCGCTAATTGTTCCAGTCTATAAGTATTTAGAGGAGTATGCTAAAGAACAGGGGATAGTATATAAGGATAGAGTAGATCTTTTATCTAAGCCAGAAATAAATCTGTTGATAAAGTCTCGCATAGCAACCTTGCAGCAGCAGTTTGCCTATTACGAGCAGATAAAGAGATTTACTCTTTTGCCAGAACCCTTTAGTATGGAGAATGGAGAGCTAACTAACACTTTAAAGTTGCGAAGAGCGGTTATAGCTAAAAACTATAAAGAGGTTATCGATAGAATGTATTAATTATAGAGATGTATGATGAAGGGGGATAAAAATAAGGATGAAATAC
>JASLCM010000110.1 GCA_030151845.1 Bacteroides sp. | reverse complement strand
TTGTAACTGCTGGATCATTGGAGCTAAAGAACGAATCCACAATCCACTCAATGCATCCCATAAAAGGACGGAATATGATTAACACCCAAATAACTCCAAAGACGTTAAATACAAAGTGAGCCAAAGCTGCTCTTCTGGCTTGTGAATTTGCAGTTAATGCTGCTAGGTTTGCAGTTATTGTTGTTCCTATGTTTTCTCCAAGAACCAATGCTGCACCTAGTTCTAAACTAATCCAGCCATTGGCACACATTATTAATGTAATCGCCATAGTTGCAGCCGATGCTTGTACAACCATGGTCAAAACGGTTCCAATAAATAAAAACAGTAGAATTGAGAAAAATCCCATATCTGTATACCTTTGTACAAAGGCTAACATCTCAGGGTTCTGTCCTAAGTCTGGTGCATTAGCTTGTAAGAGAGAAAGTCCCATAAAAAGAAAAGAAAACCCAAAGATGAATTCACCTATAGATTTTCTATTACTCTTACTCGAAAAAATAAAAGGAAGGGCTATTCCCAATAAAGGTAATGCAAACGATGCCATATCTACCTTAAAACCAAAAACGGAAATAATCCATGCTGTTACCGTAGTACCAATATTGGCACCCATTATCACACTTATGGACTCGGCTAAAGTGAGTAAGCCTGCGTTAACAAAACTTACAACCATTACTGTAGTTGCCGAAGAGGATTGAATGAGGGCTGTTATTAGGACCCCAGTTAAAACTCCGGTTACACGATTGGTTGTCATGGCTGTTAAGACACTTCTTAACCGATCACCAGCCACTTTCTGTAGTCCTTCACTCATTATCTTCATTCCGTAAAGGAATAAGCCAAGTGAACCAATGAGTTTTAATAAATCATAAAAAGAATATTGCATCTTTAATTGTATTGAGTGTTAATTGTCATTCCTGTTTAAATGTCATATATTTAGAATATAAACCAAATATATTTACCTTATGAAACAGATGATACAGATATGTTGCAAAAATAACAATATTTATAAAGAATTCCCCATAGGTTCTTCACTTTTGGATATTTATAATGGTTTTAATCTAGAATTGCCCTTCCAGGTCATCAGCGCAAGGGTAAATAATCGTTCTGAAGGACTACGCTTTAAAGTTTATCACAATAAAGATGTTGAATTTCTAGATGCAACAGACCCTTCTGCAATGAGAACTTATGTTCGTTCTCTCTGTTTTATTTTATATAAGTCTGTTCGTGACTTATTTCCAAATGGAAAGCTATATGTAGAACACCCTGTATCTAAAGGTTATTTCTGTAAAATATCGATAGGACGAGCGCTTACAGAAGAAGATATCCTTGCTCTAAAAAAGAGAATGCAAGAAATTGTTGCCCAAGACATTCCTTTTAGACGTACGGAGTGTCAAACAAGCAAAGCTGTACAACTCTTTAAAGAGTTAGGAATGGATGACAAGGCAAAGCTTCTTGAAACTTCAGGCTCTCTATATACCTATTATTACACATTGGATGATACAATAGACTATTTCTATGGTAATCTTGTTCCAAGCACTTCCTATATACAGGTTTTTGATTTAATGCTCTATGACGAAGGACTCCTTCTGCGTATCCCTAATAAAAATAAGCCCAACGAAGTAGATCAATTTATCAAGCAAGACAAAATGCTTGATGCTTTTAAAGAGCATTTACGCTGGAATGAAATAATGGGCCTCAAAAATGTAGGCGATTTTAATATTGCATGTAAAAAAGGGTATGCTACAAACCTCATCAATGTAGTAGAGGCTTTACAAGAGAAAAAGATTGCTCAAATTGCTGATGAAATTAATTATAGATGTAAGAATGGAAACCCAGTTAAAATTATATTGATAGCAGGACCTTCATCTTCTGGAAAAACAACCTTTAGCAAGAGACTTTCTATTCAGTTACTAACCAATGGAATTAAGCCTTATCCTATCTCTTTAGACAATTACTTTTTAAATAGGGTGGATACTCCTAAAGATGAGAACGGAGATTACGACTACGAGTCTCTCTACGCATTGGATTTAAAGCTGTTCAACAACCACCTCCAAAAACTTTTAGCTGGAGAAGAAGTTGAATTACCTACTTATAATTTCAACACAGGGGTTAAAGAATATCTTGGAGATAAATTAAAGATTGAAGATAACATGGTCCTTATACTCGAAGGTATTCATGCGCTAAACCCTGCACTAACGCCTGATGTATCTAACGATAGTAAATATAAAATTTATGTTTCTGCTTTAACTACTATCTCTTTAGATGATCACAACTGGATTCCAACTACCGACAATAGACTGTTACGCAGAATTATTAGAGATTATAAGTATAGAAACTACTCTGCTCAAGACACAATTTCAAGATGGCAAAGTGTTAGGGCTGGTGAGGATAAATGGATTTTCCCTTTCCAAGAAAATGCGGATGTAATGTTTAACTCTGCTTTACTTTTTGAGTTAGCAGTAATTAGACGTTATGCAGAGCCAGTTTTAATGGAGGTGCCCAGAAATTGTCCCGAATATGCAGAAGCTTATCGACTACTTAAGTTCCTACAATTTTTCACTCCTATACAGGATCAAGAAATTCCTCCAACCTCTCTACTCAGAGAGTTTGTGGGCGGAAGTAGTTTTGAGTATTAGAATATGTGAGTTACCTATATTTATTAAAAAAGAGGAGCCTTTTATCTCCTCTTTTTTAGGTTTTATATGAATTAAAAAAGAGATGCTTAATTAAGCATCTCTTTTTTAACGGTGTGGGCCATCTAGGGATTGAACCTAGCACCTCCAGATTATGAGTCTGTTGCTCTAACCGACTGAG
>JASLCM010000090.1 GCA_030151845.1 Bacteroides sp. | reverse complement strand
CTATTGGAAGGATATTGATGAAATACGAAAACAATGGCAAGTCGACTCTCAGTTTGAACCAGATCATAAATTAGATATGCAGCTTGCCAAAAGAAAATGGGCCGATGCAATCTATCGCGCACAAACCTGGATTAAGTAACACATTAAATCAATCTAATACATGGAACAAGATTTATTATTTGAGTTCATAGGTACAGCCATACTCATTTTACTGGGAGATGGTGTTGTAGCCAATGTCCTCTTAAAAGGAACAAAAGGACAAAACTCTGGTTGGATAGTGATCACTATCGCCTGGGGACTCGCTGTTTTTGTTGGAGCATATATCTCTGCTCCCTACTCTGGAGCACATTTAAATCCTGCAGTAACCATTGGCTTAGCTATTGCGGGTTGTTTTAAAGGTAATGTAATAGGATATATCATTGCGCAGCTATTGGGAGGTTTTCTTGGAGCCTGCCTAGTATACCTCTTTTACAAACCACATTTTGATGTGGAGGAAAATGCTACAACAAAGCTTGCGGTTTTTTGTACCATGCCCGAGATAAGAGCTTATAAGTGGAACTTCTTAAGTGAAGTTATTGGAACTTTTCTTCTTATTTTTGGAATTCTTTTTGTTGGAGGAGCAGAAATAGAGGGTCCATATCCCGTTGCTTTACTCATTGTTGTTATAGGTATGTCTCTTGGTGGAACCACAGGTTATGCTATAAACCCTGCTCGAGATTTACCTCCAAGAGTAGCTCATGCCCTTCTTCCTATAAAAGGGAAAAGAGACAGTGATTGGGCATACGCTTGGATTCCGGTTGTAGCACCCATCGTTGGAGCTATTTTAGCTTCTATTTGCTACCGAATCCTACTTTAAACACTTCTTGTTCTCTTGTAAGAGAGCAGGGTAAACTATCTTAGGTTTCACTCAGGAGGATAAGCTGTTTCACTGCAAAGCTCCTTGGTAAATCCCTTTCAATTAAAAAGAGCGAGATATCTCGCTCTTTTTCGTATACTATATTTATTTTTTGAGAAAACTACATAGCCAAGATACTAGCCGTATCAGAAGCTATCATGTACTCTTCATCGGTTGGTATTACCACCACCTCAACTTTAGAGTCTTTTGAGCTAACTACAGCCTCAACCCCTTGGGTTTTCTTATTTGCAGCCTCATCAATTTCTATCCCTAGGTATTCCAATCCTTGGCATACTCTCTCTCTACAAGCCACTTGGTTCTCACCTACACCTCCTGTAAAGACAATAATATCTACTCCACCTAATACAGCAGTATATGCTCCAATGTACTTTTTAATTCGGTAGTAATACATATCTTGAGCCAAAATAGCTCTTTCTTCACCCTTATCTGCAGCTGCAGCTAGCTCCCTCATATCAGAAGACACACCTGAAACACCTAGCACCCCACTCTTCTTATTCACTAGATTAGAGACTCCTTGAGAGTCAAGCCCCTCTTTATCCATCAAGAAGGTTAAAGCTCCTGCATCTACATCTCCAGAGCGAGTACCCATCATCAACCCCTCTACTGGAGTTAACCCCATAGAGGTATCTATAGATTTACCGTCTTTTACAGCCGATATAGAACCACCATTACCTATGTGACAAGTTATGATTCGTTTTCCTTTTGATTCTACTCCTAAAAACTCGCATACTCGTTTTGCAACATACCTGTGACTTGTTCCATGGAAACCATACCTACGAACTCCATATTTTTTATAGTATTCATAAGGCAAGGCATACATAAAAGCATAGTTGGGCATAGTTTGATGGAAAGCTGTATCAAAAACTCCAACTTGAGGAACCTTGGGAAGTAATTTAGAAATAGTGAAGACTCCCTTTAAGTTTGCAGGATTATGAAGTGGAGCTAAATCAGAACATGCCTCAATCTCTTGAATAACCTCTTCTGTTAAACGTACCGATCGGTTAAACTTCTCTCCTCCATGAACGATACGATGTCCTACAGCAGAGATCTCATCCAGCTGCTTTATGCATCCATACTTTTCTCCAACTAAGGTATTTAACACAAATTCTATTCCAACAGTATGTTCTGGAATATCCTTTTCAAGAACTACCTTCTCATCATTCGGTAAGGTTATTTTTAGGAAAGATCCTGGAAGTCCTATTTTCTCTATACCACCTTGTGCTACAACCTTCTTTGAGGTCATATCAAATAGTTTGTATTTGATGGAGGAACTTCCACAGTTCAAAACTAATATCTTCATCATTATCTTATTTTTGTTTTTTAAGTGCAATAGCTTGGGCTGCAGTTATAGCAACCATTTTATAGATATCACCAATGGAACAGCCCCGTGACAAATCATTTACAGGTCTTGCTATACCTTGTAAGATAGGTCCTATTGCTGTAGCATTTCCCAAGCGCTGAACCAATTTATAAGAGATATTTCCCACCTCTAAATTTGGTGCAATTAAAACGTTTGCATGTCCTGCAATAGAAGACCCTGGAGCCTTACTATTTCCTATACTCGGAACTAAGGCTGCGTCGGCTTGAAGCTCACCATCCAGTTGTACAGTAGGGTCTAGCTCTTTTGCTAGTTTCACAGCTTCGATCACCTTATCTACATTCTCATGTTTAGCCGATCCTTTGGTGGAAAAGCTCATCAAAGCAACCTTTGGTTCATCGATACAAGCTACGGCTTTTGCTGTTCGAGCTGTAGTGATAGCTATCTGAGCCAGTTGATCAGCAGTGGGTGCTGGTGTTACAGCAACATCTCCCATTACCACAACACCATGTTGCCCATAAGCTGGAGCATTTGTTAATAACAACATGGCTCCAGATACACAAGTTATACCAGGTGCTGTTTTTATTATTTGTAATGCGGGACGCAAAACATCACCTGTGGTATTTCTTGCACCTGCAAGTTGACCGTCTGCATCTCCACTTTTAATCATTAAACAACCTAAATAGAGAGGATTTAACACCAGTTTACGCGCCTCTTCTATCGTCATACCTTTTTTCTTTCGCAGTTCACAAAGTAGTTCTGCATACGCCTCTTGTTTAGGGTGATTGGCTGGGTCTATAAAAGTAGCACGATCAATATTACCTAATCCGAACTCTTTTGCACGCCTCTTTATCTCTTCCGGATTACCCAATAAGATTAGGTCTGCAACCCCTTCAGTTAGGATACGGTTGGCAGCTTTTAACGTTCTCTCTTCGTCTCCTTCTGGAAGAACAATGCGTTGGCGATCACCTTTTGCTCTCGCAACAATCTCCTCTATTAAATCCATGTTGTTTTATATTTTTTGATTAACTGTACAGATCTTTTGATACAATACAAAAATACACAATTTTGCTATATCTACATTGCAATTTTACGGTAAAAAGTTATTAAAATAAAAAAGTAGGAGAAATATCTTTCTACGAGCCTTCTTCTTTTATCTCTCATTATCAAACTATTTGCCAAAACAGGAAAGAAAAAACATCGAATATGAACTGGAATGAGCTCTTTTTGTCTCTTAACATAGATTATAGGTAGCTTTTTATTTATAAAAGTCCTTTTTTTGTAACTTTGCAGGGTTAAAATTTTCAATCGATATATGATACGTCAATGCGCCATCTTGTTTGGCTGTTTAGCTCTTGGTGAGCTTATTGTATTCCTAACAGGAATCAAACTTCCCTCTAGTATAATTGGGATGCTTCTTTTAACTCTATTCCTTCACCTAGGCTGGATTAAACTCCACTGGATTCAGGAGATGTCTAATTTTCTTGTTGCAAATCTTGGGTTCTTTTTTATCCCACCAGGAATAGCACTCATGCTCTACTTTGATATTATAGCTCAGCAATTTTGGCCTATTGTTATAGCCACAGTAGTAAGTACTCTTTTAGTGCTTTTCATTACTGGCTGGGTACATCAATTAATTAGACGGATAAAATGAGTTTTTTTAGCAATCAGTTTTTTCTATTGGCATTAACTTTTTCAGCTTTCTTTCTCTTCAAAAAGCTGCAGAAAGAAACTAAAAGTATTCTACTTAACCCTATTCTACTCTCAATAACCTTTTTGATAGCTTTTCTTAAACTCACAGGTATTAGTTATGAGACTTATAACGAAGGGGGGCACTTGATCGAATTTTGGCTCAAACCAGCTGTAGTAGCCTTGGGGGTTCCTCTCTATCTACAGTTAGAGACTATAAAAAGACAGGTTCTTCCCATTCTACTCTCCCAGTTAGCAGGCTCTATCGTTGGTATTATCTCTGTTGTAGAAATTGCCAGTTTACTAGGGGCGTCAAAAGAGGTGATCATCTCTCTCGCTCCTAAATCGGTTACCACTCCCATTGCCATGGAAGTTACGGAATCTCTAGGAGGAATTCCTTCTCTCACTGCTGCAGTAGTAGTTTGCGTGGGACTTCTAGGGGCTATTATAGGTTTCAAGGTTCTTGATCTCTTCAGGGTAGACAGTCCCATAGCGCAGGGTCTCTCTCTAGGTACTGCTTCTCATGCTGTAGGGACCTCTGCGGCCATGGAAGTTAGCGGAAAGTATGCTGCTTTCGCTAGCTTAGGACTTACCTTAAATGGTATTCTAACAGCTCTATTAGCTCCTATAATTCTTCGTTTTTTGGGTTTTCTATAACAAAAAGCTCTTTTTTTTGTTATATACGGTATAAAATCAATTTTAAAGAAGCATGTACACATTTAAAGATATCGAACTATCTGATAGAGAGCTAATAACATCTTATACGATACCTACAAATAGGAGAAACTGCGACCTCTCCTTCTCTAACCTATGCAGCTGGAGGTTTTTATACGATACCCAATTTGCCATTATTGAGGACTTGTTAGTTTTTAAGTTTTGGGCAAGTGGAGAATTGGCTTATATGATGCCCGTTGGTGAAGGAAATGTAAAAAAAGTAATTCGAATTCTTATTGAGGATGCCAAGAAAGAGGGACAACCCTTCGTTATGCTAGGTGTATGTGAGGAGATGAAGAAGAAACTGGATGAGATAGCTCCTGGAAAATTCAACTTTGTTTCGAATAGGGATTATTCAGACTACCTCTATGAGCGAACCGATTTAGCTACATTAAAAGGAAAAAAGTTTCAATCCAAAAGAAACTTTGTGAATCGTTTTAAAAAGAACTTTAAGTATGAATATAAACCCATCACTCTTGGTCGAATTGATGAGTGCTTGGAGTTAGAAGCAAAATGGTGTATTGTAAATGACTGTAACAAACACGATGGAACAGAAAATGAAAGAAAAGCACTCACTTATGCACTAAAAAACTTCAAGGAGTTAGGGCTAACAGGAGGAATTTTATACGCAGATGGAGAGATTGTAGCCTTTACCTTTGGAATGCCTATAAACTACGACACTTTTGGTGTTCATGTAGAAAAAGCAGACACCCAAATTGAAGGCGCTTATGCAATGATAAATAGAGAGTTCGCCAAGCAGATTCCAGAACAGTTCAAATACATTAATCGAGAGGAGGACCTTGGAATAGAGGGGTTAAGAAAGGCTAAGCTTTCTTATCAGCCTAGCATTATACTAAACAAATATATGGCTAGTTTAGCTGTAGATCCTGTGGAAACAATAGATTGGTAATGTTAAAAAAAGAGACAAGGGCACTATGGGAGCAGTGCTTTACAGATAGTGAGGCTTTTAATGATCTCTATTTCTCTCTTCGATATACCGAAGAGAGAAATAGAGTTATTCTGCATGAGGGAAAGCCAATTGCTGCATTGCAGCTGCTACCTTATCCTCTTAAGTTTGGACAAACCACCTTAGCTACACGATACATCTCTGGTGCCTGCACAGCACCCGAGCACCGTAGCAAAGGAGTTATGAAAAAACTTCTTATAGAGACTTTTAATCATCTTCAACAGAAGGGTATTCCTATTGCAACCCTTATTCCTGCCGAAGAGTGGCTTTTTGACTATTATGGTAAATTTGATTTCGCCACTGTTTTTTACAACGAGAGTAAAAGCATCTCCCAAATTCAAACATCTTCTCTGCCTTCCAACCTAACTATAGTGCATACTGAGGAGTTTAATGTAGTTTATTACAATTACCTCAAACAGTACTGGAAAAGCTTCTCTACCGCCATATTACACAGTGAAGCAGACTTTAAAGTGGTACTAGCCGACTTAAAACTAGGAAAAGGAAAGGTCTTTTTACTCAAAGAAGATGAAGAGGTAAAGGGAGTGAGCATTGCTTCTGTTTACCAAGAAGAGACTATTATACATGAGTTGGCTCTACTAAAAGAGCATGAACCTTTTGCTCCTCATCTAATTAATCAAGCTTTACAGTACTTTAACACCAAGAAGGGGATCTTGCTTCATAGCCCCAAAAAGAAGAAGAGACCTTTAGGAATGTTACGAATTGTAGATGCGCTGGCTGCATTAAAAGCATTTGCTCAAAATCACCCTGAAGTCTCTTTTAGCCTTCTACTTGAAGACTCAATAATTCCTAAGAATACAGGGCTATATATGATCCATAAAGGAGAGTGTGTAAAACATGAAAGAGTAAACCAAAAAGCTCATCTAAGGATGAATATAAAAGAGTTAGCTGCAGCGCTCTTCCTTCCTACTCAACCTTACATGAGCCTAATGCTTAATTAGTAGTTAACAGATTATAAACCACTAAAATCTACTCCATCAAAAACTAAAGTAGGAATTCTCCACGATGAAGTTAGTCGGGGGTCATTTCCAACCTCCACCAACCCTTTCCATAGGTCTATAAGGTTACCTGTAATGTTCATCTCAGAGATAGGAGTGGTTAACTGACCATTTTCTACAAGGAACCCCTCAATTCCAAAAGAGAAATCACCAGTAGAACTGTTAGAGTTTCCTCCATTAAAAGCTGTAACAAAAACACCATGAGAGGTCTCTTGAAGTATACCCGCTAAATCTCTTTCTCCCTTCTCTAAGATGAGAATAGATGGAGAGCTTATGGTTGGTTCTACCTGAAGCTTATTTGCACTATAGGTATCTATAAAATAATGTTGAAGCACACCTTCATTAAAGAGCTTCCTTGGTTCGGTTGCAACCCCTTCACCATCAAAATAACGAGCACCTGATGAGCGTTTAAGGTGTGGTTGATCAGATAGTGTAAAAAGTTTACTTCCTATCCCCTCACCCAGCTTATTTAATAAGAAAGAGTTCTGCTGTTGAATAGCATTCCCATTCATAGCTGCAATAAGAGGAGAAACAAGTCGACTTGCTACTAATGGATCTAAGATCATTCTATATTTGCCCGATTTTATCTTCTTTTGCCCCAATTTTCTTAAAACTCTTTCTAACGCAATACTCCCAACTCCTTGTTTTTTCAAATCCTTTAAAAAAATAGAAGACTCATACCAGCCATCGGAAGGTCTCGCATCACCATCTCCCTTTATACTTATAGAGGAAGAAACTGAGAACCAAGTATTAGCACGCTCCCCTTCAAATCCATTACTTGTCAGATGATATAAGAAGCTCTGTCCATCATAAAATCCTGATTCAACAGCTAAAATTCTCTCATCTTTGCCTAATACCTCATAGGCAATATTTTCTGCATAGCTCAACTTTGCATCTGGAGTAACTTGATCGAAAGAGGTATCAAAAACCTCCAACTCTTCTCCTCCTCCTTGATAATATCTCTCCTTACTGGGTAGCGTTCTAGCTAAATCTTTCTCAAGGTATTGAATGGAGCTAATGCCTTGTTCGATAAAACTAGTTAATGCTGATTTCTCCAAACGATTGGTTGAAATCCTCCCGTACTTCCCATCTATATACAGAGCTATACTTAATCCTGCCTCTGAGGCTTGTTGTAATTTATCGGTTTTCCCATTTCTTAGTTTAACCTCTGTATTTGTTCCTTTGTTTAAATGTACAGAAACTCCTTGGCATCCTTTTTTTTGAGCATATTCTAATGCCCATTGTGCTATATTTTTATCTTTATTTGTAATCATCTTATCTTTCCTTAATTCGTTCGTCGATTTAACTTTCACCACCTACCGTTAGTTTTCTAACCAATGCAGAAGGCATACCACAAGTAACAGGACAGCTTTGACCATCTTTTCCACAGGTCCAAGTTCCATTGTCTATTGTAGCATTTTTTGCAACCATCGTAATATCGGCAAGAGCCTTAGGGCCATTTCCTATTATATTGATGTCTTTTATGGGTTGCGTTAGTTTACCATTCTCTATTAAGTATCCTGATTTTACAAAGAAAGTAAAGTCTCCTGCACCTATCTGTACTTGTCCATTTGTAAATTGATCTACAAAGACACCTTTCTTTACACTTGAAATAATATCAGACTCATCCACATTACCTGGTTCCATATAGGTTGCTCGCATTCGGGGTATTGGCATATGCCTAAAGGATTCTCTTCGCCCATTACCTGTTGGCTTTACCCCATAATGCTTAGCACTAATTCTGTCATGTAGATAACTCGTTAGTACTCCATCTTTAACGATGTAAGTTTTCTGACCATCAACTCCTTCATCATCAATATTAATAGAGCCACGGTTAAAAGGAATAGTTCCATCATCTACTACGGAAATATTTTCATTACAAACTTTTTCATTAAGCTTATCGGCAAAAATTGAGGTGTTTTTTCTATTAAAATCTGCTTCAAAAGCGTGCCCTATTGCCTCGTGCAATAATATGCCAGATCCTCCAGCCCCCATAACAACAGGCATCTCACCCCCTTTAGGCTTAACAGCTTTAAATAAAATAGAGGTTTTATCAACAGCCTCTTGAGCCAATAGTCCAATGAGTTCATCGGTTAGAAACTCATACCCTCTCCTATAGGAACGTGCCGCATAACTATTCTCAGTTTTACCTTGATCGGTCATAATACATACAGCACCTAGAGTAACCATTGGACGGTAGTCATAATAAACTACACCTTCTGAGTTACAGAATAAAATATGAGATGTAGTGTCATTTAAAAAGGCCGAAACCTTGGTAACTCTCTTATCTAAACTAAAAACCTTCTCATTGAGCTTCTTGAGATAGGGTATTTTATCTTGTACCGTTATGTTTTCCCAAGGTTTTGCTACAGGATAAAAGTTTTGCTCAACTGCCTTTGTCGTTAAGTTCACAGGGTTTACTGCTTTTGAACGAGTTGCTATACGTGCAGCTGTCTCTGCTGCTCGCAACATCTCAGCCAAGTCTACATTCTCAACAAAGGCATAGCCGGTCTGGTCGCCCGAAAGCACCCTTATTCCCACTCCAAAGTCAACATTGGTTCCACAACGGTTAACAACACCATCTTGCAAGCCAATGTTGTTATAGAGACTGTCTTCAAAAAAGAGATCTGCATAATCTCCTCCCTTTTCTAATGCTTTTTTTAATACTTTCTGTATATCAGACTTAGATATACTAAAGTAATTTAAAGCTCTACTTATTGTAGCTTCATCTGTAGAGACTCCCATAGAGCTACTCTCTGCAGCTGAAAAGGCCAAATTTGGAGCGGCTAACGAACCAACTAGGGCTAACCCTCCTGATCTTAAAAACTTTCGTCTATCCATTTTATTTTAATTTTCTTTTGTTAAAAGAGATTCTAACTCTTTACCACTTAGTTTACGGTGTAGTTTGCCTTCGTGTGCAACCGATATATCTCCCGTCTCTTCTGAGACAACTATTGCTAAAGCATCTGTTTGCTTAGATATTCCCATTGCAGCTCGATGTCTGAGACCCAGTTCTTTAGGTATATTCATATCGTGAGATACTGGTAGGATACAGCCTGCTGCTTTGATTTTTCTCTTTCTTATGATCATCGCTCCGTCATGAAGAGGAGAATTCTTAAAAAATATGTTTTCAATTAAACGCTGACTTATTATTGCCCCCAACTCTTCTCCTGTCGCTATCACATCATCCAGGGGGTAATATCTCTCTACTACGATTAATGCACCAACCTTCTGCTTCGCCATGCTAATACAGGCCATAACAATAGGCATAATAGCTTCATGATTCACCTCTTCCCCTTTATTCTCTGCGGTAAATAGTCTTACCAAAGCACTAATATGCA
>JASLCM010000088.1 GCA_030151845.1 Bacteroides sp. | reverse complement strand
AACAAGGTTTAAACTATGCTTCTAATAACTTTAGATATCGGCAAGACTCTACTTTTCTCTACTATTTTGGACTACCTTATGCAGGTTTAGCCGCCATTATAGATATAGATAATGACGAGGAAATCATTTTTGGTGATGAGTTAACCATCGACGACATTGTTTGGATGGGCATTCAACCAACCCTTAAAGAAAAAAGTGAAAGGGTTGGTATTTCTAAGAATCTACCCAGTAAAGAGTTGGGTCAATACTTACTTCAAGTAAAGAAGCAGAGTCGACACCTTCACTATCTTCCGTCTTATCGTCCGGAGCACCAAATTAAATTATACAATCTCCTTCAAGTTATACCTGGACAAGAGGCCCCCTCTTTAAAGTTTATACGTTCCATTATAAACCAGAGAAATCATAAAACAGAAGAGGAGATAAAAGAGATAGAGAAAGCTTGTAACGTTACCGCAGACATGCATATGGCTGCAATGAAGAACATCCGCCCAGGAATGTATGAGTACGAAATAGCTGCAATCATTGAACATGTTGCTAAAAGTAATGGTTATGAACTCTCTTTCCCAACAATAGCAACTATAAACGGACAAACGCTACATAACAACACCTACAGTAATCAAGCAAAAGAAGGTGATCTCTTTTTAATTGATGCTGGAGCTGAGACAACCATGGGCTATGCCGGTGATATGTCTTCAACTTTTCCTGTATCAAAAACATTCACACCAAAGCAAAGAGATGTAATTCGTATTCAAAACGAAATGCACTTTCAAGCAGTAGCAGCATTAAAACCTGGTGCTCACTACGAAGAGGTGTATAACCTATCTGCAAAAGTTATGGTAGATGGAATGAAAGAGCTGGGCATAATGAAAGGAGACTCTATGGATGCCGTACACGAAGGAGCACATGCTATTTTATATCCACATGGCCTAGGACATATGATGGGTTTGGATGTACATGACATGGAGAACTTTGGAGAAAAATGGGTTGGATATGATGGTAGAGAAAAAAGCACACAGTTCGGAAGAAAATCCCTACGTTTATCCAGACTTCTAGAGCCTGGGTTTGTTTTTACCATAGAACCAGGTATCTACTTTATCCCTGAACTTATCGACTTGTGGCAAAAGGAGAATAAATTCACAGACTTTATTAATTACGACAAGCTACAAGAATACCGTGATTTTGGAGGTATTAGGAATGAAGAGGATTATCTAATAACAAGCGAAGGTGCACGAAGATTAGGGAAAAAGATTCCTATCACTGTAGAAGAGGTTGAAGCTATAAGAGAATAAAAAACATATAGTCATATAAAGAGGGGATTTTACAATTGTAAAATCCCCTCTTTATATATTATTAGCGAACAACTCCTATTACTTTTCATTTGGTGATAGTATTTTATCGTATGCTGCTTTATCCTTTAAAATACCTATAGCCTTTTCAAGGACTTCATCACTCTTCAGTTGTTGTACTATAGCCCCTCTTTGAAAATAGTAGCGTTTAACAATTTCTATAGAAATTAAATCTTTGATTTGAGAAGCAAAATAATCTAAATCTTTATCCAAATTATGAGTTAACTTCTTTTCCAAAGCCTCAAACTCCTCCTTCGCTCCTTCCATATATCCCTCAAACTCAGCAATCTCCTTTAATCCTTCGAGAACCTTTTCACTTTGCTGATCGTACTTAAAGTCTGCTGCAAGCACCTGCTCTTTAAATCGATTATAATCCTCATCAGATAGTTCAAACTGCTCAACCGAAGGGATAGATTTATGTTTCATACAGTATTCTGTTGCGAAATTAAACACCTGATTATCATTGAGCAAGTAGAATAGAAGATTAGGTACTTTTTTAGATTCTATCTCCACATCAGGAATAACACCACCACCGTCTAACACTTTTCTACCTGCCTCTGTATAGAAGACAGTAGCCAAACTGTCAGGAATCCGACTCTGTTGTCCACTTTCTGATTTATTCTTATAGTCAATTGCTTGAACACACCTTCCACTAGGTATATAATACTTTGAGGTTGTAACCTTTAAGCTCCCTCCATACGGAAGTGCTCGTGGCACTTGAACCAAGCCTTTACCAAACGTCCTTGTCCCTAAAACTACTCCTCGATCTAAATCTTGAAGAGAACCTGCTAAAATTTCAGAAGATGAGGCTGTCCCTCCATTTACCAAGACTGCAATGGGTATTGTTAAATCCAAAGGCTCACGAATTGTTTTATACACATTACTTGCTTGTGCTATTTTCCCTTTGGTTTTTACGATTGTTTTACCTCTAGGTACAAAAAGATTGATGATATCAATTGCCTGATCCAAGAGTCCCCCTCCATTTCCTCTCAGGTCTATTATAAGACTCGTTATATTCTCCTTCTCCTTTAGCGTCTCAAAAGCTTTCTTAAAATCACGGGCTGGCTGTCCAGAGAATGAGCTAAGGTTAATATAACCTACTCCTTTTTCTACTACTCCAAAATAGGGGACTGTTGGAAGCTCGATAGACTTTCGAGTAATATCAAAAGTTAGCCACTCATCGCTACCCGGCCTCTCTACTTCTAAGATAAAAGAGGAGCCTACCTGACCTCTAAGCCTCTCACTAACCTCTCTATTGTCTTTTCCCTCTAAATCCTCTCCATCTATACGCATGAGAACATCTCCTGCCTTCAAGCCCACCTCAGCAGCAGGCATCCCCTGATAAGGCTCAGCTATTACAGAACGCTTCCTCTTTGCATCATAGGTTATAACAGAACCGATCCCCCCATAGGAACCTCTTATCATCTGTTCCAATTCACTTTTATCTTCTTCAGGGAAGTAGTTCGTATATGGATCAAGAGAGTATAGCATAGCATCTATACCTGTTCTTACCAGATCATTTGGCTGAATGGTGTCTACATAAAACAAATCCAACTCCTTTACGATGGAGTTAAATATTGTAAGGTTTTTAGCCAATTCAAAATTTCTATTTTCAATCTTTTTAAAACCGTATACTGCTAGTCCTAAAAGAACTATACATCCGAACAGGACTACTCTATTTTTTTTTAACTTATTCATCACATTCAACCTTTATTGTTTAAAGGTAATCGTTTTATAGGGATCAACCTCCAATCTCTCCTACTTTTAACTTAATTTCATTCCACTTCTCATCTTCAAGATCTGTTCCTACTACTTGGATTACACTACCTGATAGTAAAGCTCCTAACTCCAGGCAGCACTCTAAAGAACGTTCTTGAATTAAGCCATACAGAAAACCAGCTGCAAAAAAGTCACCAGCACCAGTTGTATCTACCACATGATCTACTGAAGTAGCTGAACCGATACAGATTTGATCACCATACTGAGCTACCGCCCCTTTTGCACCTAGTTTTATTACAACCGTATCGCAAAAACTAGCCAAATAAGCAAGGGCTTCCTTGGGTGCTCTTCCTGTCAAAGCTCTAGCCTCTTCTTCATTTGCAAAAACAACATCAACAAATTCGCGAAGAAACTCTTTAAAAAAGGCTATATTCTCTTCCACAATATTGTAACTAGCTAAATCAATGCAGATTTTCAGACTTTGATTTTTAGCTAAACGAGCGATATGAAGCAAAAGCTCCTGATCTTGAACCAAGTATCCTTCCACATATAAATACTCAAAACCTGCAAATAGAGAACTAGAAATATCTGTGGTAGAAAGGGTTGAAGAGGCACCTAAATAGGTCCCAAAAGTACGTTCACCATCAGGAGAAATAAACGTTGATGCAACTCCAGATAAAAAATCCGTAGCTATTAAGTGATCCTTTATATTTTTTTTCTGCAAATTTGAACGGTAAAACTGACCATAAGAGTCACTCCCTATTTTTCCTATAAATCCGGGAGCCTCCCCTAAACAAGCGAGCGCTAATATGGTATTGCCAGCCGACCCTCCTGTAGCCAAATGAGTTGACTTGTTTGCTATTAAAGAGTTGATCTCTTTGTATTTATCTAAGTCTATTAACTGCATGCTTCCTTTTGGAAAATCGAGATGATCAAGTAATTCATCATCTTCCATTTTAATAAGAAGATCAACAAGAGCATTACCTATCCCAACTATTTTATTCATTTTAAATATTTTTTTTGCAAAGATATTGCATATTTCAAAATAACCTATTACTTTTGCAACGCATTTAGAAGGAAAACACTCTTCCTTAGCTCAGTTGGTTAGAGCACCTGACTGTTAATCAGGGGGTCCTTGGTTCAAGTCCAAGAGGAAGAGCAGTTAAAAAGAGATTGTTACAACGGGCAATCTCTTTTTTTTTGCTCTTTTTTTAATTAAAGAAAGAATTCTTTAATTACTTTGATTTTTACTGTATTTAAAGTATTTTTGCTAATACATACTATGTACCTAAATTGACTTTTATAGTTCAAACAATTAAATAATTTAAAATCAATCATTTATGTGGTTAAGTAATTCATCTGTAGGAAGGAAAGTGG
>JASLCM010000066.1 GCA_030151845.1 Bacteroides sp. | reverse complement strand
GTCTACTTAGTGAAATACTAGAGCTACAATCTGAATTTGTAAGAAGAATTAGTCACACAGAACCAGGTAATGTAAAAGCTTATTATAAAAAACTTCGTACTGATTTTGATGAAGCAGTAAACAATATTTTTCTTAAGTTAAAAGAGTTAGATAAATAATTATTATTAACACATATGCTAAAGAGGGGAAGGGTGATTTGCACTCTTTTCCTCTTTATTTGTTATATACCGTATGAAACAAAAAATTTGTCGCTTTATATTTACAAGAGTTTTGGGTTGGAAGTATAAAATAGATACCCCTGTTTTTAAAAAATGTGTTATTTGTGTTGCTCCTCATACATCCAATTGGGATTTATTTATTGGCCAACTATACTATGGTATGCTTGGACTAAAAGCTAGCTTTATGATGAAAAAAGAGTGGTTTTTCTTTCCACTTGGTTCTCTCTTTAAAGCCATTGGAGGAATTCCCGTGCATCGAAGTAAAAAAACCTCACTAGTAGACCAAATGACAGAGAAGTTTAATGAGCGCGAGACCTTTCATTTAGCCATCACGCCCGAAGCAACAAGAAAGCCTAATAAGCATTGGAAAAAAGGCTTCTATTTTATAGCCAAACAGGCCAATGTTCCCATTCTTCTAATTGGTGTAGATTACCCAAGCAAGATGATACACTCAGGTCACTACCTTTATCCAACAGGAAATTTAGAACAAGATATGGAGGTCATCAATAACTTTTTCAAAAACTTTACAGGTAAGAACCCTAAAAACTTCCTACTGGATGAATCCACTGCTTCTAGATAAACTCAACCACTTCATTCTGTTGTAGAACTGTTGAGCTTTATTACTACAATGCTACTTGATTCACTTTTAAACTCTGAAAAATGTTAAAAAGTCTAAGTTTTAGCAACATTATCTTTAACTCCCACGTTATGAATCTGTACAACTTTATTATCTTTGTAGTAAAGGCAATAAAACAAATTCACACATAATTTTTTTACAATATGAGAACAAATCTTACATCTCAAATCACTCTCACTCGAGTATCGCCTAGATACTATAAGCCAGAGAATGCATATGAGAAATCAGTTTTAACACGTCTAGAAAAAATCCCAACAGATATTTACGAGTCGGCTGAAGAGGGCTCTCTAAAGATTGCAGAAGAGATTGCAAAAACAATAGTAGAAAAACAGAAATCTGGTAAGAACTGTATTTTAGCACTTCCTGGCGGACATTCTCCTTTAGGAATATACAAAGAGCTTATTAAAAAGCACAAACAAGGATTAAGTTTTAAAAACGTAATTGTCTTTAACCTTTATGAGTATTTCCCTTTAGCGAAAGATGCTGTTAGCAGCAATTTAAATGAGCTAAAGAAAGAGTTTCTTGATCACGTAGACATTAGTGCGGAGAACATCTTCTCACCCGATGGAACGATTGCAAAAGATGAGATATTCGAACACTGCAGACTTTACGAAGAAAAAATTAACGAGCTTGGTGGACTAGATATCGTTCTTCTTGGAATAGGAAGAGTTGGTAACATTGCATTTAATGAGCCAGGATCTAGAATAAACTCAACAACTCGATTAATTCTTTTAGATAATCCCTCTAGAGATGAAGCTTCTAAAATCTTTGGTAGCTTAGACAACACCCCTCACAGTTCGATTACTATGGGGATTTCAACTATTTTATCTTCTAAAAAAGTATACCTCATTGCATGGGGAGAAGATAAAGCACAAATGATAAAAGGATGTATTGAAGAGAAGGTTTCTGATGCACTACCTGCATCTTTCCTTCAAACTCATAATAACGCACGAATAGCGATTGACCTATCTGCAGCATCAAACCTTACAAGGATTCAACGCCCTTGGTTGGTTACTTCATGCGATTGGGATGATAAATTGATTCGTAGTGCTATTGTTTGGCTCTGCCAACTAACAGGTAAGCCTATTTTAAAGCTTACTAATAAAGATTATAACGAAAACGGACTAAGCGAACTTCTTGCTCTTTATGGTTCTGCCTATAACGTAAACATTAAGATATTTAATGACCTACAACATACAATCACAGGATGGCCTGGTGGAAAGCCTAATGCAGATGACACCCATCGTCCAGAACGAGCTAAGCCATTCCCTAAACGTGTTGTTGTTTTCTCTCCACACCCTGACGATGATGTTATCTCCATGGGTGGAACTTTAAGGAGATTAGTAGAACAAAAACATGAAGTACATGTTGCATACCAAACTTCTGGAAACATTGCAGTAGGTGATGAGGAGGTTATTAGATTCTTGCACTTTATCAATGGCTTTAACCAAATCTTTATTGATGAGAAAGACAAGGTTATCAAAGATAAGTATAAAGAGATTCGCACCTTCTTACAAAATAAATCGGATGGTGATATTGATACCAAAGATGTCTTAACGATTAAAGGATTAATTCGTCGTGGAGAGGCAAGAATTGCATGTTCTTACAATAACATTCCACTCGATCGCTGTCACTTCTTAGATTTACCTTTCTATGAAACTGGACGCATTCAAAAGAATCCTATTAGCGAAAAAGATGTTGAGATTGTAAGAAACTTACTGAGAGAAGTGAAACCTCACCAAATATTTGTGGCTGGAGACCTAGCAGACCCACATGGAACTCATAAAGTATGTACAGACGCTGTATTTGCTGCTATAGATCTTGAGAAACGTGCCGGTGCAGAATGGTTAAAGGATTGTAGAATTTGGATGTATAGAGGTGCTTGGGCTGAGTGGGAAATAGAGAACATCGAAATGGTTGTACCTATTAGCCCTGAAGAGTTACGAGCTAAACGCAATTCTATTCTTAAACATCAATCACAAATGGAAAGTGCTCCTTTCCTAGGAAACGATGAACGATTATTCTGGCAACGTAGCGAAGATAGAAATAGAGGAACAGCTAAACTATATGATCTTCTAGGACTAGCTTCTTATGAAGCAATGGAAGCATTTGTTGAGTATATTCCAGTTTAATAAAAAACGATTGTATTTTAAAAAGGTATCGATATATCGATACCTTTTTTTTATTATCTTTCTTTAAAATTCAGTTTTAATTGCTTCCAATCAACGGCCTCCTCCTCTCTTAACTCTACGGAATTAGAAATAGTTATTCCTATCAACCGAACAGCTTTACTCTTTAAATCTAATTCTCTCAACATTTGTTTGGCCAAAGGTAAATAGTCACAACGTGCACTAACTGGCCTTTGCAAAGTTATACTCCTGGTTATCTGCTCAAAATCATGGAACTTCACCTTAAGCGTCACTGTATATCCTTTAAACCCACTCTTCTTTAACCGACTCTCTAGCTCCTTAGCCACATGGTAAAGCTCTATAGCCAATAGCTTCTTATCCGATAGATCTTTATCTAGGGTTTGCTCACATCCGACCGATTTACGAACACGTTCGGCCTCCACTTCTCTATGATCTATTCCACGAGCAAAGGAGTAGTATTGCAATCCCATTTTCCCAAACTGCCTCACGAGAAAAGATTTATCACATTTTCTAAGATCAAGTCCAGTATGAATACCCAATTTATGCATTCGTTTAGCTGTCACTGGGCCAACTCCCCAAAAAGAACTAATAGGAAGCTTCTCTATAAAGGATAAAGCTTGAGAAGGGTGTATCGTGCATAACCCATCAGGCTTTCTTACATCTGATGCAATCTTTGCTAAAAATTTATTATAAGAGACCCCAGCAGAAGCTGTAAGTAACAACTCCTTGAGGATTTTTTCTTTGATCTCCTTAGCAACCTCTACTCCTAATTCGATTCCCTTTTTATTAATAGTAACGTCTAAGAAAGCCTCATCCAAAGAGATTGGTTCTATTAAATCGGTATATTCATGAAAGATCGCATGCATTTGTTCCGAGACCTGTTTATATACCTCTCGCCTACCTGGAACAAATATTAAATCAGGGCATAACCGTTTGGCCTTAATAGAAGGCATCGCAGACCTTACTCCATAAGCTCGAGCCTCATAACTTGCTGCAGCAATAACTCCGCGCTTATCTGAATGACCAACAGCTATTGGCTTACCACGTAAACTAACATGATCACGCTGTTCTACCGATGCATAAAACGCATCCATATCAATATGAACAATTTTACGCATAACAGATCCTTATAAAGCTCGCCAGAAATCCTGAAAATCGGCTATCTTACCAAAACAAACAAGCTCATCTTCCTCCAGAACTCTCTCTTCATGACCTACCTCTATCACCTCACGTACAGTAGTTGTTATCCCTACACTATTTTTCTTTATACGTTTCCGCTTTAGAGCAATAGTCTTTAAGTTGAACTCTGATTCAAGATTTAATTCGGCTAGGTAATAACCAATAAACTTATTAGGAACGCGAAATTTCACCACATAATGCACTAAGTCTACTTTAAAGACCTCCATCTCTGTTCCAAACTCCCATACTTGAACCAGAGAACGTGCGGCATCTTCTTCTGGCGTTAAAACTTGGTCTAGATCAAAAGCCTCAAGAATGGATTTATGTACCTCATCGACTGCTCGAGCATAGATATGTTTTACATTGAACTTTTTTAATAGCGCAACTATACGTATTGAAGCACCAAAATCTCCAACCGCTACAATCACTCCATCTACCTTCTGTAAAGGTAATACAGCCAATGCATACTCATCAGTTGCATCAATTTGAAAAGCGGTTGCAACTTTTTCCTTAATAAACTCAACACGTACCTCATCAATATCTGCACCAATTACCTCGTGCCCAAGCATTCCTAACTCTTCTGCCAATACATGTCCATAATTTCCTAAACCTATAACAATATATTTCATACAAACTAGTTTATAATAATATCTCCACTAGGATATCGGTATCGTTTTGTACGTTGCTGAGGTGCCATTCCTAGTAAAAGAGTAATTAGACCTACACGCCCAATAAACATTAACAAAGTAACAAATAATTTAGTTCCTGTACCGAACAGTGGAGTTATATCTACACTTAGTCCAGCAGTACTCAAAGCTGCAATACATTCAAAAGTTAATAAAGTATACGAGATATCTGGCTCCAACAAGCTTAAAACAAAAATTGAGCAAAAAATAACTAACAACGAAACAAAAACAGTTGCATTCGCACGCCTTATAGAGTCTGAAGAGATTTCCCTTCCAAACACTTCCACCTGTTTATTCCCCTTAATTACAGCTATTAAAGTAAAAAAAACAACGGCTATAGCGTTTACTTTTACACCACCAGCTGTAGATTGGGAGGCTCCTCCTATCCACATAAACAAAAGATAGAGCATTATCGTTTGGGGCTGAAACTCTATGATAGGAGATGTACTAAATCCTGCAGACCTAGGGCATACTGCTGTAAAAAAGGAGCCAACAATTTTATCTCCAACGGAGCGATTTGCTAAAATACCATTCCACTCAAAAATGGCAACCAAGAGAGTACCCACCAAGACCAAAGCTACTGTTGCTATTAATACAATTCGAGTATTTAAACTAAACTGCCGATATGCTGGAGGAGGATATAAAGGAGTTCTTGTTAGATGTGCTTTTCTCTTCCTGAAAAAAGTTACTAATGAATCTTTGAAGTTTACTAAAATCGGAAAACCAATACCACCCAAAAGAATTAAAGCTGCTACAACTAAATAAAAAATATTATGATTAACGCTCAAAACAGAGTCTCCCAAACCATCTGGAAGTGTAGAAAAACCTGCATTACAGAATGCAGAGATGGAGTGAAATACAGAAAATAAGATCTCCTCTCCAAGTTCCATCCCCATTGTGTCGTGAATATTAAACCAAATAATGACAGCTCCAACCGATTCTAACACTAAAGTAAATAGAAGAATATAGAGTAATGCAGAGAGGAGTGAGTTTATCGATTTAGCCTCTAACATGTCTTTCACTACCAATTGATTATAAACTGAGGTGTTACCCATAAAGAACATAGCAAAGAAACTAGTAAATGTCATAACACCTAAGCCTCCAACCTGAATCAATATCAAAATCACAATCAATCCAGCAGTGGTAAATGTTGTAGGTATGTCCACTGGAGATAAACCCGTTACACAAACTGCACTTGTAGAGACGAACAAAGAGTCGACCCAACTTAAGTCTGCTACGGTACACTTAGGTAACATTAAAACAACCGATCCTACCAATATTATAAAAAGAAAGCTTCCTCCTAAGATAAGAGAGGGGTTTGTCCGTCTCCCCAATAATAAAATCAGCCCATTAGAGAGGTAAAATAGTGCAAAAATAAGCAAAAGAACAACTAAGAAAATCTCGCTGTTCAAAAAGTTCCAGAAGTTTAAAATTGCTCCTTCTTCATCTGGCTGATGAAAAATCACAGGTAATAAGGAGAGGTAAAACAGGCTGCTTATAAACCAGGTTATTTTTTTAAATGTACGTTTAGTTTGCTCATAACTTAAGAGAATATGAGCAGTCACATCAATAAGGAAGACCACCCAAACAAACTTACACAGCTTCTTAAACATTACATGTTGCGAAGCACTCAAATCTGAACCATACCTGTAAAGGACCCCTATTATAATTAGGAAGGAAGAGAGATAGGTAAGTACCTCTAATACAACAAGTAGCTTACTTATATACGGGCGAATCCACTTATTATGATACAACAGAAATTTATGATATACTTTCATCCAACCTTATGATTCTATTTTGAAACAAAACTAAGTAAA
Source organism: Bacteroides sp. (assembly GCA_030151845.1). Classification (GTDB taxonomy): domain Bacteria; phylum Bacteroidota; class Bacteroidia; order Bacteroidales; family Bacteroidaceae; genus Bacteroides_E. The sequence goes on along the minus strand of JASLCM010000066.1, from coordinate 140 downwards.
ACCAAGAGTAAACACAAGTAGTCTGTAAGTTATCAGAAAACTCTTTCAGATAAAAGTATTCTAGAGTTGATTTTGAATCGACTACAGGCATAAATGACTAGCCCTCTCTATTTAACTTAATTGTAAAGCTTGGGGTTAAC
>JASLCM010000108.1 GCA_030151845.1 Bacteroides sp. | reverse complement strand
GCACAACAGGCATTAATAGATTTTATGGAGAAGGGAGAAACAGAACTTAAGATAGAAGAACTGGATCAAGCCGATGTATTATTATGGGCTGTTTGGACCATACAACAGTATTCAAAATATCAAGGGGTTAATCAATGTGTTGAAAGATATGGATCATTGTTAAAACGTTTGATAGAGTATTTGAGGCAAAGTAAGCATAGAAACTTATTTCTTCATGACAATGGAATGCTATTTACCCACGGAAGAGACAGTGTTGTTTCCTGGATGAATGCTACGGTAGAGGGCAAACCTGTAATCCCTCGATCTGGATACTTAGTTGAGGTTAATGCACTTTGGTATAATGCGCTTTGCTTCTCTTCTTGTCTCTTTAATCAAGCAGATGATGGTGCATACGCTTCGGTATTAGAAGAGCTAGCCGAACTGGTAGGAGATACTTTTGTAGCTCTTTTTAGAAATGACTTTGGCTATTTGACAGACTATATCGATGAAGGGCATAGAGACAATAGTGTACGTCCCAATATGGTTTTTGCTATTGCTTTAGAGTTTTCTCCTCTCTCTCGCCCCCAGCAAAAGCAAGTTTTAGATGTTTTGACGAAAGAGTTGTTAACTCCTAAAGGACTGAGAACGTTGAGTCCTAAAAGTTTAGGTTATAACCCAAACTATACTGGAAACCAGTATGAGCGTGATTTAGCTTACCATCAAGGTACAGTATGGCCTTGGTTAATGGGTTTTTATCTCGAAGCCTATTTAAAACTTCATAGGCGTAGTGGTATCTCTTTTGTAGAGAGACACCTGATTGGCTTTGAGGAGGATATGACCAATCACTGTATTAGTTCTTTATCCGAATTGTATGATGGAAACCCACCTTTCCAAGGCAGAGGAGGAGTCTCTTTTGCTATGAATGTGGCAGAAATATTACGTTTATTGGATACATTGCAAAAGAGTAAGAATCAAAGAGAGGAGGAACAATGAAAGTTTTGATGTTTGGATGGGAATTTCCTCCTCATATACTTGGAGGGTTAGGAACAGCAAGTTATGGTTTAACAAAAGGGTTAGCACAGCAAGGGGATGTAGACGTTACCTTTTGTATCCCTAAGCCATGGGGAGATGAAGACCAAAGCTTTATGAAAATAATAGGAATGAATAATACCCCTATTGTTTGGAAAGATGTGGAGTGGAAAAGAGTAGAGGAGCGAGTTGGAGCTTATATGTCTCCACAACTCTATTATGATTTGCAGAATCATATTTATTCGGACTTCAGTTACATGAATACGGATGATTTCGGCTGTTTGGAGTTTTCTGGGCGTTATCCCGATAATTTATACGAAGAGATTAACAATTATTCAATAGTAGCAGGTGTAATAGCTAGGCAACAAGAGTTTGATATAATACACTCTCATGATTGGTTAACCTACCCTGCAGGTATTCATGCAAAGCAGGTTTCAGGAAAACCTTTGGTTATCCATGTGCATGCAACAGACTTTGATAGAAGTCGTGGGAATGTAAACCCTACAGTTTATGCAATGGAGAAGAACGGTATGGACCATGCCGACCATATTTTATGTGTGAGTGAATTAACTAGGCAAACAGTTATTGATAAATACCATCAAGACCCCAATAAGGTAACAGCTATGCACAATGCTGTGGCACCACTATCCGATGAAATTAAAGCCATTGAGCCTAAACGAATTCCAAATGAGAAAATCGTAACATTCCTTGGTAGAATAACCATGCAAAAAGGACCTGAGTATTTTGTAGAGGCTGCTGCTTTGGTTCTGAATAAATTAAACAATGTACGTTTTGTTATGGCGGGGAGTGGGGATATGATGAATCAGATGATTCGTTTAGTTGCCAAAAGAGGAATAGCCGATCGTTTTCATTTTCCTGGCTTTTTAACAGGAAACCAGGTTTATGAGATGCTTAAGGCTAGTGATGTTTATATTATGCCATCTGTGTCTGAACCCTTTGGAATATCCCCTCTGGAGGCGATGCAATGTAGTGTTCCTACTATTATATCGAAACAGTCTGGCTGTGCCGAAATTCTTTCAAAGTGCATTAAAATTGATTACTGGGATATACAGGCGATAGCAGATGCAATCTATTCCATATGTACCTATCCTGGTATGTATGACTACTTGCGTGTGGAAGGGAAAAAAGAGGTAGATTCTATCAAGTGGGAAGATGTAGGATTACGAGTGCGAAAAGTTTACGAAGATGTTATACGAAATAGAAAATAAAATGAGAACAATTTGCTTATACTTTGAAATACATCAGGCTATTCACCTAAGAAGATATCGATTCTTTGATATAGGTTCTGATCACTACTACTATGATGACTATACGAATGAAGCTTATATTAATTCAATTGTAGAGAAATCATATGTTCCTGCTTTATCTACGTTATTAGAGATGATTAATAAAAGCAAAGGAGAGTTTAAAGTTGCTTTTTCCATCTCAGGGATAGCTATAGATCAATTGCAGGTCTATGCTCCCAAAGTTATGGATTTACTTCACCAAATAAATAATACAGGATGTTGTGAGTTTTTATCAGAACCCTATTCACATGGTTTATCTTCACTAGTAAGTAAGGAGTGTTTCACTGAAGAGGTCCTAAGACAGCGCCAAAAGATCAAGACCCTTTTTGGCAAAGAACCTAAGGTTTTTAGAAACTCAAGTTTAATATACTCCAATGAAATTGGAGAAATTTTAGCAGAACTAGGTTTTAATGGAGTATTAGCGGAGGGAGCCAAGCATATACTGGGTTGGAAAAGTCCACACTATTTGTATCACAACACTACAGTTAAAAAGTTGAAGATACTTTTACGTGACTTTAAATTATCTGATGATATAAGTTTGAGGTTTTCTAATCGAAGCTGGAGTGAATTCCCTCTGTTGGCTGATAAATACACAGACTGGATAGCTGCTTTACCAGAGGCAGAGAAGGTCATTAATATTTTTATGGAGCTTCAAGCTTTAGGTGTCTATCAGCATCTAGACTCAAATATTTTAGAGTTTCTTAAAGCCTTACCTCAGTGTGCTAAGGATAGGGGGATCTCTTTCTCTACACCATCTGAGGTAATTAAGCATAATGCATCAATATCAGAGTTAGATTCACCTTATCCAACTTCATGGACAGATGAAGAGCGAGATACAAGTCCCTGGCTGGGTAACTCTTTACAACGTGAAGCTTTTAATAAACTGTATAGTGTTTGTGACCGCGTATTGTTATGTGATGACAAAAAAATAAAACAAGATTGGGACTATCTGCAAACTAGTAATCATTTTAGATACATGACGACTAAGCAGACAGGTGTCTCCTTTGATCGAGGTATTTACGATTCACCCTATGATGCCTTTACAAACTATATGAATATTTTAGCAGACTTTATAAAGCGGGTGGATGCTCTTTATCCAGAAGATATAGAAAATGAAGAGCTCAATGCATTATTGCAAACGATAAACAACCAAGGGCTTCAAATAAAGAAGTTGAAGGAAGAAAATAGTCGACTTGCCAAATTAAATAGAACAAGGAAAAAGAACAAAAAATAGATATAAAAAAAGGAGGTTTTAAAACCTCCTTTTTTTATATCTATTTAAATCTACTGTATAAGACATCTACTTTAAGTTCTGTCCCACCTTGCTGGGGATCTCCTCCCTCAAGTTTGATGTAAAGTGGTCTCATATCATGCTTAACGCTAACAAGAACTTGATTACCTCTAGAATCTTTGGAGTATTCTGCCTGTATAGGTATTAAGATTACCTTGTTCCAGTCGGGGTTTTCCTCTCTCCATTTTTCTTCACTCCAAGGCTTATTCTCTTTTTTAGCAAGTTTCTCTGCATCCTCCTTCTCTTGCATTACCGATTTATAGAGTCTCGATATATTTGCAAAATAAAATTTATTGATTCCAAACTGACTGTTTTTTGCGACAAAGGAGGTGATGTCGTCTGCGACTTTATTCTCATAGAAGAAATCTTTCTCATCTTTCTTTCTAACCATCAGAATATAGTCTGGGGTTCCCATCTCGTATCCTTTGCTATCAACTATTTTATTATATGCTTTCACACCAAAAGAGATGGCATTAACTGTATCTGTTTCGTTAGATAAGGTTTTATTTATTTCATCAAATGGAAGTGTTACCTCTGTAAAAATGCCAGCTGGCGATTTTAGGTAAGTGTGCTCTTTCTCATTAATGATTTTTTGTATCTCTTCTGAATGAGTTAGGTTATTTGCCTGTATCACTTCTTTAGTTGCAGCAAACTTTTCAGCATAATACTGAAGAGAGTCTTGTCCATCTTTTTGCTTTAGGATGTTTCCTAGAGAATCTTTTAAGTGTGCTTTATAGACAACATTAAGTTCCATAGCATCAAGATAGAGTATATGCCCCGAACCTAAATCGGTCTCTGCATAAATTCCTTTGAATACATTCTCTATAAAGGATTTTGAGTCTTTAAAGTATTCTGGATGAGTTCTATTCAGCTCAAGAATTTTTTGGCCTATTTTCTTATCAAGAATGAATTTTATAGCTTTACCCTTATCTTTACTTACCTCAGAGATAGGGTCTGAAATATTGTAGGTTGCACTAGCTAGAAAATCATCTTTTGAGTAAAATAAAGTAGGGTCTACATCTGTATAGAAGTTTTTCTCTATCTTTTTATTTACTTTATAAAGAGAAATTCTGTTGGGAGCAATGGAGTCTCCAAAAAAATCCTGGTAATAAAACACAATTTCTGTTTGGTGAACAGTGTCACCAGCCATAGTTCCCTTACCTGTCTCTGCGTTGTAAACATCAGGAAACTTTAAATTTTCTATGCAATTAAACTCGGTAAGAAAGCTAGCTTTGAGCTCTCCAAACTTTTTATCTGTATACTTACCAATATAAGCACGATCTGTCTTACTATAGATAGGTCCTGACTCTATTGATTGGGTATGGACTGGAAATTCAATCCTAGCTGGGTGTATCTGGTCGTTATCAGGTAGGATATCAATACCCATACCTTCAGTTGTGTCATCGCAGCTAACTATAGCTATAGCTATAAGTAGTGCCAAAAGAGATCTTACTTTCATTCGAGTAATATCAGGTTTTTATTTATTCTTCCCAAATCTTGTCGTAGAATTCATTACAAGCATCATAGTACTCTTCATTTTCAAAGAATCCAAGAACTTCTTTACCTTGTTCTTTTGCGTACTCGATTACTTTGTCATCTACAGATTGGCTGTTTTGTACTACCCCATCAGAGTGTTGGATAGCAAGTTTTAATAAAGCGGTATAATCTACCGTATCGTCGCCTAAGATAGCAACATCTTTTTCATCAATACCCTTGAGGAGTAATTTTTTCTTAAAATCAGCAGAAAATGGAGTCTCAAATTTATCTCCGTAAATAGAGAAGATGATTTTAACATCTCTAAATGAAGGCTCGTCTTTAAATGCTTTTTTTATGTAGAGTGGAGCTAGGGCAGACATCCATCCATGACAATGCACTACATCTGGACACCAGCGTAGTTTCTTAACAGTTTCAAGAACACCTCTAGCATAGAAAATAGCTCTATCTTCGTTATCTTCATACTCGAGACCATCTTCAT
>JASLCM010000033.1 GCA_030151845.1 Bacteroides sp. | reverse complement strand
AAAATGCAAATTTCATGATATGAAAAAGTATATAAAGTACATCCTTTTTATTGTTGTAGGATTTTTGTTTATCCTAACATTTGTCTTTTTGTATAAAAAGTCAAAACCAAAAATTGTTCGTTACCAAGTTGTTCAACCGGTACGTAAAGATATTGAACGAACTACTGTTGCCACAGGTGCAGTAGAACCCCGTGATGAAATTTTAATAAAGCCTCAAATTTCGGGGATAATTGAGGAGGTGTATAAAGAAGCTGGCCAGATGATTCGTAAAGATGAGGTCATTGCTAGAGTTAAAGTGATTCCTGAGCTTGGACAACTAAACTCGGCCGAGAGTAGACTTCGTACTACAAAAATTAACTTAGAGCAGGCAGAGAAGGATTTTAAAAGGAATCAAACGTTATATGAGAAGGGGTTAATAAGTAAAGAAGAGTACGAAAAAGCTTGTGTTCAGATAGAGACTACGCGAGAAGAGTATCAACTAGCCATAGATTCTCATGAAATTGTAAGAGATGGTGTAATACAGCGAAAGGCAGATATTAGCAATACCTTAATTCGTTCTACGATTGATGGGTTGATACTTGATGTTCCTGTAAAAAAGGGAAATTCAGTTATCCTTACCAACAATTTTAATGAAGGTACGACTATTGCAACAGTGGCCAATATGGATGATTTAATATTTAGAGGATCTGTAGATGAAACTGAGGTTGGAAAGATCTATGAAGGAATGGAGGTTAAGTTAACAATAGGTGCGTTGCAGAATGTGATGTTTAATGCTACACTTGAGTATATATCTCCTAAGGCACAAAGTTCAAATGGAGCAAACCTTTTTGAGATAAAAGCAGCAGTAGAAAGGCCCGATTCGGTTTTTGTTCGTTCAGGTTACTCTGCCAATGCAACCATAGTCTTGGAAGCAGTGAAAGATGTTATCTCAATACCAGAAAGTGTTCTGGATATGCAAGGTGATAGTACTTTTGTGTGGAAAGAGACAGTGGCTGGCGACGACCAGAAGTTTGAACGATATCCTGTATTGATCGGATTAAGCAATGGTGTAGATGTTGAAGTGAAAGAGGGGGTGAGCTTAGAAGATAAATTAAAAGGTTTGCCGATAAAATAATGTATAAGATGAAAAAGAGATATCAGCAGATAAGTTTCTTAATTTTACTATTATGTATAGCCCCAATAACTAAGGCTCAGGAGAGCAAAGAGGCTTGGAGCCTAAGAGAGTGTATTGATTTTGCTATTAATCACAACTTGTCAATTAAGCAGGCAGGCAATACCATTACTCAACGGGAGTTAAGAAAAGAGACAACAAAGTGGTCACGATTGCCTAATCTTAATGCTAATGCGAGTCAGAACTGGAATTGGGGGCGCTCGGCATCACCTATCGATAACACGTACACAGACATACGTACATCTGGTGCAAATTTTGGAGTTTCTACAAATATTCCTCTTTTTACAGGGTTAGAGTTACCCAACCAGTATGCTTTAGCTAAGTTAGATTTAGAAGCCTCTGTAGCCGACTTAGAAAAGGCGAAAGAGGACTTATCTGTTCGTGTTACTACACTTTACTTTCAAGTGCTTTTTAATGAGGAGATTGAGGGCGTTGCTAAACGTCAGGTTGAGCTTAGTAGAGAACAATTGCTTCGTGGAGAGGCTGAGTTTAATTTAGAAAAGATAGCAAAGGCAGACTTAGCAGAGCTGAAAGCAAGGGTGGAACAAGATGTTTTACGGTATGTACAGGCTCAAAATAATACTCAGCTTGCCCTTTTGGAATTAACCCAACTTTTGGAACTGGAATCTCCATTGAATTTTAAAGTTAAACCTATTCAAGAGGATGTTGATTTTGGTGCTCTTACGCCACCGGGTGAACTTTATCAAGAGGCCTTACTCTTTAAACCAGAGATTAAGGCTTCAACCTACCGACTAGAGGGAGCCATGAAGAGTATACGCATTGCAAAGAGTGGTTATTTGCCAAAAGTTTCCTTTGGAGCCAGTTTAGGTACAGGGTATTATACGGTTCAAGGAAGAGAATCAGAAGCTTTTCGCCGGCAGCTTTCAAATAACTTTAGCAAAGCTTTAGGTTTCTCTATCAGTATTCCAATCTTTAACAGGCTGAGCACATACAACCAAGTTAGAATGGCTAAAGTAGACTTTAACAATCAACTGTTAGCTTTGGATATAAAGAAGAAGGAGTTATACAAAGAGATCCAACAAGCCTGGTATAATGCGGTAGCTTCGGAGTCTAAGTTTAGAGCCAGTAAAACCTCACTGCAAGCTAATCAAGAGAGTTTCCTCCTTGTAAAAGAGAAATATGAATTAGGAAGAAGCAACAACTTAGAGTTTAATGAAGCAAAATTAAACTTGATGAAAGCAGAATCGGATATGATACAGGCTAAATATGATTATCTTTTCCGTGAAAAACTGTTGGATTTCTACAAAGGAATTCCAATTGAGTAGTTAGGAGAATATAGAGAATAAATGCTTTATTTTTTTAAGAGGATATTGCTTTTTATATCTTTGGTTATAAAGGTAATCCTATGAACAAAGCTGAATTTATAAAGATTGATTTTGACACCTGGAAAAGGGCTCCCTATTTTACCTATTACATCGAAAAAATAAAATGCAAATATACTTTAACGCATCAGTTAGATATCACCCGGCTACGTGAGCTGGCTCAGCAAAAAAGAAGGAAATTTTTTCCAACCTTTCTTTATGCAATTATGCGTGCTGTAAATGATAATTGTGAGTTTAGGATGAGCTACGATGAGGAAGGTAATTTGGGGTATTGGAATTATGTGGTGCCGGCTTATACCATTTTTCATAAAGATGACTGTACCTTTTCTGATTTATGGAGTGATTATGCAGCCAACTACTCTGTCTTTTATCATGGGGTTGTGGAAGATATGAAGAAGTATAAGGAGGTTAAAGGGATTAAAGTGAAGGCCAACCAGCCACCTAACTTCTGCTCAATTTCCTCCATTCCCTGGCTCAGCTTTTCTGGATTTGCACAGGATACCTACGAGGCGTCCGATTTACTATTTCCTCTTATCCGATTTGGTAAATATTATACAAATAGGGAGAAACAGGTTCTGATTACTTTAGCTGTTTTTGTAAATCATGCAGTAGCCGATGGATATCATACAAGTAAGCTCATAAATGATATCCAACGGTATGTATTGGAGGCCGACAACTGGCTTACTTGAGTTGCTTTAATAGTCTCTGAATGATACTTTGACCCAACTTGTCTTTGTTTTGGATCTGACTTGTTACAAAGAATATTTTTTTCTTGTTTAATTTCTATACAATTTTTTCTACTCCCAAGAATAGATAGCTCTCCAGTTTATTTTATCTCCTTTTGTTACTTGATGGTTAAAGATTAGTGTATGGTATACTTTTCCATATCCAGCAGAGATTAATATAGGTTTGTCTTCGGCTATAAGGCTATGATCTCCAATACCAACCGTTGGGTCTAGGTAGACTGTTTCATAGTCATTCTCATTTTTCTTTTGAATAAAGGTATGAAGTTTAGGGTTCTCTTTTTTGAGTACATTTTTTGCAACTCTTTTTTGAAAAGAAAAATCTGTAGAGGGAAGAACTCGGATAGAGTCTCCTATAAACATAGATTGTGCGCCATAATACCGTTCAACAGTTAGTGGTTTTCTGTTTTTAAAGGTAAGTGAGGTCTCAACTTCTATAACTCCATTATGTATGGTGTATAAAACAGACTCTTTAGCCAGTGGCGTTGATAGAATATAGGTTGTATCTGGAACATCCTCTTCACCATAAAAGAGTGTGTTCTCTACTTTTACTTCTAAAGTATGAAAGCGTAGAGTGGTGTCGTTGTATAGAGGAGTACCATCTACTACTAACTGGTACTTGTCCATTTTTGCTGTACGTGTTTTCCCTCTTTCTCTAAATGAATGGTTACCGCCATGAAAACCATAGTTGGCTATACCTATTGGACCAACGTTATCACTGTGTGCATGATTTACAAGTCGTTCTATGGGGCGATCTGCATTTAGTAAAACCTGAGAGCTTTTGTTTGTGGCAAAGCCAACCTTATAGAAAGTCATGAGCTTATTGTACATGCAAGGTTGAAAAAGGATTAGCAGATCTTCTTGCTTTTGAGGTTTATAGTAACCCAAATGAATTTGATCTCCCTTTTTTACCAAAACCATCTCTTTGTTTAGTTTTTTTCTTGATGTTTGCTTTGATGAGTTTGCGCGAGTGGTAATGTTAGTAGGAAGTAGTAGAAGTAAGCAAATGGTAAGTTTATAAACTGTTTTCATGTATTCTTGTTTTTCAGATTTCGCTATTTACAAAAGTAACTTAAATATATAAGAAAAGGAAGAGGTTATAAAGTATATGCTAATGCTTTGATTCTTTTTATTTTGACTATCTTTGCACCCCGAAAAATAGAGGTGTTATTAAGAGGGGATTTTAAAAGGTATAAAAAGAATGACTAAGTCTAATAAAATGGCTTTTGCCAAATTGCATTTATCGATTGTATTGGCAGGATTTACAGGAGTTTTTGGAAAACTTATAACCTTGCCAGAAGGAGTTTTAGTTTGGTATCGGTTACTGTTCTCCATTCTATTTTTTTCTGTTTTACTGTTAGTAACTAAGGGTAGTTTACCTAAAATAAATAAGAAAGGTTTCTGGAAAGTTTCAAAAGTTGGTCTGTTTTTAAGTTTACATTGGCTTTTTTTCTATGCGAGCATAAAAGCTGCTAATGTTTCGGTTGGGGTGATTTGTTTCTCTCTGATTGGTTTTTTTACAGCCTTATTTGAGCCTTTATTGC
>JASLCM010000005.1 GCA_030151845.1 Bacteroides sp. | reverse complement strand
GGCAAAACCAAAGAGTTGAACACTTCCGATGGATATTTTTCCTTGTAGGAGAGCATTTAAATTAAATTTAGCCGATAGGCGACTCACCTTAATCAACTCTTGTTGGTTGCGATCTTCCAGTAGAAAATCATCAATAATGATTCGGTTTAGGAAGCCTATGTTGATGTTTCCTATAGAGACATGGGTATTTAAAAAAGAGGAGAGCTCGTTAGCTACGAGTGTGGATATGTTTTTCTGAACAAAGGAGATGTTCAGTAATACGATAATGCCGATATAGAGTCCAAAGACTATACCGATAAGCCAGCGTACTGTCCTCTTCAAAGTCCTAATAGTTCGTAATTTTAATGATTAGCTAACAAAAATATAAAATATAAAGGTACCATTCCTACTTTTATCATTACTTTTGTGATGATTTAAAGATAAAAAGACTATGAGTGCAATTATATTAGGGATTGAATCTTCTTGTGATGATACCTCTGCAGCTATAATAAAAGATGGTTATCTACTATCTAATGTAGTGGCTAACCAACAAGTTCACGAAGCTTATGGAGGGGTTGTACCTGAGTTGGCTTCTCGTGCTCATCAACAAAATATAGTTCCTGTAGTACATGAAGCAATGAAGCGTGCAGGAATCTCAAAAGAAGATTTGAGTGCTGTTGCTTTTACACGTGGACCAGGTTTAATGGGGTCTCTATTAGTTGGGGTCTCTTTTGCAAAGGGTTTTGCTCGCTCACTAAACATACCTATGATTGATGTGAATCATTTGGTGGGGCACGTCTTGGCTCACTTTATTAAGAGCGAAGGCGAGGAGAACAAGCAACCTAAATTTCCTTTTCTTTGTTTGTTGGTTTCTGGAGGAAACTCTCAAATTATATTGGTTAAGGATTATGATGAAATGGAAATTCTAGGTCAGACGATAGATGATGCTGCTGGTGAAGCTATCGATAAATGTTCAAAAGTGATGGGGCTAGGGTATCCTGGCGGACCTATAATCGATAAGTTAGCCAGAGAGGGAAATCCAGAAGCTTATACGTTTAACAAGCCACATATTCAGGGTTTAGACTATAGCTTTAGTGGACTTAAAACCTCTTTCTTATACTCTTTGAGAGATTGGATGAAGGAGGATCCTAATTTTATAGAGAACCATAAAAATGACTTGGCTGCATCGCTGGAGAAAACGGTTGTAGATATTTTAATGGATAAGTTGCGTAAGGCTGCTAAAAAGTATAACATTAATGAGGTGGCTGTTGCTGGAGGAGTCTCCGCAAATACTGGGTTAAGAAATGCTTTTTTAGATCACGCTGATCGTTACGGTTGGAACGTTTATATTCCTAAATTTAGCTATACTACAGATAATGCTGCAATGATAGCTATTACAGGGTATCATAAGTATTTAAAAGAAGACTTCTGTACCATCGATTTACCAGCTTATTCAAGAGTAACCTTATAGGGGAAAAGGATGTTTGCAGAAATCATAACTATAGGAGATGAACTGCTCATTGGTCAGGTTGTAGATACGAACTCTGCCTGGATGGGGCGAGCGCTCAATGCTATAGGTATTGAGGTCTTACGTATTACCTCAGTCCGAGATCGGATGGAGGAGATTCTTGAGGCGTTGGATGCGGCTGTGTCGAGAAGTAGTGTGGTCTTTTTAACAGGTGGTTTGGGGCCTACAAAAGATGATATAACCAAACTATGTCTGTGTAACTATTTTAATACCGAACTGGTTCTTCATGAGCCAACTCTCCGTCATATTGAGAAAGTTTTGGAAGCCTATAAGATTCCAATGAACGAGCAGAGTAAAAGTCAGGCTTATGTACCTCGATGTGCTTCTGTCTTGCCTAATCGTGTGGGAAGTGCACCTGTCACTTGGTATGAACAGGGAGAGGTTATAATCGTCTCTCTTCCAGGTGTTCCTTTTGAGATGAAAACCAGTATGAGTGAAGAGGTTTTACCTCGCTTACAGCGGCATTTTGGAACAGATTTTATTCTACACCAAACATTTTATGTAGAAGATGTGGGGGAAGCTATCCTCGCTGAGCGTCTAGAAAAATGGGAAGGGAAACTTCCAAACTCATTGAGTATAGCCTATTTGCCAAAGGGAAAAACAGTTTATTTACGAATAACTGCTCGTGGGCAGAATCAAGCTCTTTTAGAGCAAGAGATGAAGCAGGCCACAAGACAACTGGAGGATGTTTTAAAGGGAGAGCTAAAAGAATCTGGTGCTCAAACAATAGAGCAGGAGGTGGTTTCTCGTTTGCAGAAAGAGGGGCTGACTCTTGCTACAGCCGAGAGTTGTACGGGTGGAAGGATCTCCTCTTTATTAACTGCTATTCCTGGTGTCTCTTCTGTTTTTATGGGAGGTGTAACCTCTTATGATAATTGGATTAAAGAGAAGGTTTTAGGAGTTGATCCTCAACTTTTAGAAAAACATGGGGCTGTAAGTAGGGAAGTGGCAGTAGCTATGGTAAAAGGGGTTCAAAAACTTATGGATACATCTTGTGCCATATCTACTACAGGAGTTGCAGGTCCAGGAGGCGGTACAACTGAGAAACCAGTGGGTACTGTTTGGATAGCTACTTGCTGTAAGGAAGTGATTGATGTACAGTTACATTTCTTCTCAGGGGAGAGAAAAGAGATAATAGAGCAGACCGCTAAAGCTGCATTAAAGCAAGTGAATCGCTTGATTATCTGAATAAAAATTCTTAATATTCAGATAATTATTTTATTTTTTACTTGCTTTATCGTCAGAAAAATGCTTACTTTGCGCTCTGTTTGAAATAAGCATAAAAGGAAAACTATAAATAATAAGATAGCAATGTCGAAGATTTGTCAAATTACAGGAAAGAAAGCCGTTGTAGGTAACAACGTTTCACACTCTAAAAGAAGAACAAAGAAAACTTTTAATGTGAACTTGTTTACTAAGAAGTTCTATTATGTAGAACAAGATTGTTGGATTAGCCTAAGTATTAGTGCTGCTGGCTTGCGTACTATAAATAAAAAAGGACTTGATGCAGCCTTGAATGAAGCCGTAGCAAAAGGCTATTGTGACTGGAGAACAATTAAAGTAATTGGATAAAAGAAGGAAAGAACTGACTTATGGGAAAGAAGGCAAAAGGTAATAGAGTACAAGTTATTTTAGAGTGTACCGAACACAAAGAGAGCGGTATGCCAGGTATGTCTCGTTATATTACTACAAAAAACAGAAAAAACACTACAGGTAGAATGGAATTGAAAAAATACAATCCAATCCTGAAGAAAGTAACAGTACATAAAGAAATTAAATAAATAGACTCATGGCAAAAAAAGCAATATCGCGTTTACATGAAGGACAAGATCGCGGATATACAAAAGTTGTAAAGATGGTAAAGTCTCCAAAAACAGGAGCTTATTCATTTGACGAACGTATGGTTCCAAAAGACCTAATTCAAGATTTCTTAAAGAAATAAGAGGTTCTACTCAAAGAACTTAAAGATATTAAAAAGAGCTTTTCAATTGAAAAGCTCTTTTTGTTTGTATTTATCCCTAATAAAACTAAATTGTAAGATTAAATTTTCTACTTAACTATTGTTATTATATCTTTGCTAAGAATAATTAATTGATAAAAATGGGGCTATTTAATTTTTTCTCAAAGGACAAAAAAAAGACTTTAGACAAAGGATTATCAAAGACTAAAGAGAGTGTATTTAGTAAAATTGCACGTGCGGTTGCAGGGAAGTCAAAGGTTGATGATGAGGTTTTAGATAATCTAGAAGAGGTTCTAATAACCTCTGATGTAGGTGTAGATACCACTATAAAAGTCATAAGGAGGATTGAGGAGAGAGTAGCACGTGATAAATACGTGAATACTCAAGAATTAAATAGCATTCTTCGTGAAGAAATATCCTCTTTATTGGCCGAAAATAACAGTGAAGACCTAGAAGGTTTTAATCTCCCTGCTACACATAAGCCTTATGTTATAATGGTTGTTGGTGTAAATGGTGTGGGAAAAACTACCACGATTGGTAAGTTGGCTCACCAATTTAAGAAGCATGGCAAGAAGGTTTATCTTGGTGCTGCCGATACATTTAGAGCAGCAGCGGTTGAACAACTTGTTATTTGGGGCGAGCGTGTAGGAGTTCCTGTAGTTAAGCAAAAGATGGGATCAGATCCTGCATCGGTTGCGTTTGATACCCTTAGTTCTGCCGTGGCTAACCATGCAGATGTTGTTCTAATTGATACAGCAGGTAGGCTTCATAACAAAGTAAACTTAATGAATGAGCTTACTAAGATTAAAAATGTGATGAAGAAAGTCGTTCCATCTGCTCCTGATGAAGTTCTATTGGTTTTAGATGGATCTACTGGACAGAATGCATTTGAGCAAGCCAAGCAATTTACACTAGCTACAGAAGTTTCTTCTTTAGCTATTACCAAGCTAGATGGTACAGCAAAAGGTGGGGTAGTGATAGGAATATCGGATCAGTTTAAAATACCTGTTAAATACATAGGACTAGGTGAAGGTATCGACGATCTTCAGGTCTTTAGAAAAGAGGAGTTTGTTGATTCTTTATTTGGTGAAGAAGAATGAAAAAAATAGACATTATAACCCTGGGTTGCTCCAAAAACTTAGTAGACTCAGAACAGCTTATTCGGCAGTTTGAGGCTGCAGGTTTTGAAGTATCTCATGATCCTAAAGTAGCTACTGGCGATATAGCCATAATCAATACCTGTGGTTTTATAGGTGATGCAAAGGAAGAGTCTATCAATATGATTCTTGAGTTTGCAGAGGCTAAAGAGATGGGAGAGCTTGAACAACTTTATGTTATGGGTTGTCTTTCGGAGCGATATCTGAAAGAACTTTCATTAGAAATACCTCAAGTCGATAAGTTTTATGGTAAATTCAACTGGAAAGAGCTCTTGAGTGATTTAGGAAAGAAGTATAACTCAACAATTCGCCTGGAGCGTTCGTTAACAACACCCTCACATTATGCGTATCTAAAAATATCGGAAGGATGTGATCGTACTTGCTCTTATTGTGCAATTCCTATCATTACAGGTAAACATCAATCTCGGCCAATGGAGGAGATTGTTGCTGAAGTGAAGCACTTGGTATCATGTGGTGTAAAGGAATTTCAAGTTATAGCTCAGGAGCTTACCTATTATGGTGTAGATTTGTATAAGAAACAGATGTTGCCTGAATTGCTTCGTCTGTTATCAGATATTCCAGGAGTAGAGTGGATAAGGTTACACTATGCTTATCCTGCGCATTTCCCAAAAGAGTTGATGACTGTGATGCGTGAGCGGAAAAATATTTGTAAATATTTAGATATTGCTTTGCAACACGTTACCGATAATATGCTCTCTAGAATGCGTCGAAACGTAACGAAACAAGAGACGTATGACTTAATTCATGAGCTTAGGAGAGAGGTTCCTGGAATTCACATTCGAACAACGTTGATGGTTGGTCATCCTGGTGAAACAGAGGAAGATTTTGAGGCGCTGAAGAAGTTTGTTCGTGATATTCGTTTTGAAAGAATGGGAGCATTTGCTTACTCTGAGGAAGAGGGTACTTTTTCTGCCAAGAATTATAAGGATGAAATACCCGCAGAGGTAAAACATGCCCGGCTTGATGAGTTAATGGAACTGCAACAAGAGATTTCTGCTCAAGTTGCAGAAAGCAAAATAGGAACTACACAGCGTGTAATTATTGATAGGATTGAAGGAGAGTATTATATTGGTCGTACAGAGTATGACTCCCCAGAAGTCGATCCAGAAGTTTTAATTCCGGTAGAAACGTGTGATCTTGTTATTGGAGAGTTCTATTTTGTAGAGATCGTAGACTCTGATGATTTTGATCTATATGCTAGACTAGCTAGTTAAGTTTCTAATCTAAAAAGATTTGTCATTTGTGAACTACAACGAATTTATTTCTATACTTGCTAAGAGAGTCAAAAAAGATAAAGAGACAACTCTCTCTTTATCAGATAAGCTAATTGAAGGTATCTGTGAACATCTTCAAGAGAAAGAGGAGCTGGATGTCCCAGAGCTGGGACGTTTTTATGTAGAAAAGAAAATGGAAGAGGTAATTGTGACGCCCTCAACAAAGCAACGGTTACTTGTTCCCCCTCGTTTGGTATTAAAATTTGAATCAGATAAAGAGTAGTCTACAATGAGTACAGATCGTATAAATGATAATTCCTTCTTCAACCAATTTATAACAGAATTTGCCAAGAAGAATAACCTGACAGAGGATGATATAAGTCTGTTTGTTAAAGAGTTTTTTACACTAATTAGTGAGGTTGTCCAATCGGAAAAATATATAAACATTAAAGGATTAGGAACCTTTAAACTGATTTTAGAAGACGATGGCACAGGTCAGGCAAAAGAGAGAGTCTCTTTTACACCTGATGAAAAGCTCAGTGGACAGATTAATAAACCTTTCTCTTATTTTGAAACGGTTGTTTTAAACGACGAAGCAGTATTTGATGAAGTTGTTGGTGTTAGCACTCCCTCTCCGCTAGAAAAATCGGAAGATCATGTAGAACATGAAGAAAAAGTGGTTAGTGTAGCAGACTCCAAAGAGGAGAACGCTGAGCTTTCACATCACGATGAGAGCGAAGAAAAGGAGGACAATCGTACAGAAGATGATTCTATAGAAGAGGAACCAAATACTCAAGATGAGTCTGAATTTATTGAAACTTCTTTGCCAGGAATACATGTAGAGGATCTCCCAGAAACTGTTGAAGAGGAGGTTGATCCTTTTATACCAGAGGTTATTTTAGATCCAGAGGCTGTTCCAGATAAAAAAGAGAAGACGAAATCTTTATATACATTACTTATAGCAATTATAGTAGGAGTCCTTGTAGGTTGCGGTAGCTTAATACTTTATCTTTACATACCTGATCTTGTTTCTAAAAAAGCTAGAAGATCCATAGATAAAACAGAAGAATTGATAGATGAGATGCCCATTGAAGAAGATGGCGAGCTCTTTATAGACTCTATAGAAATAGAGCCTGTAGATAGTATCGCACAGGAAATAGACACTCTCGAAACAGTAGCTCCAAAGCGAATTATACGTGCTGCAAAGCAAACCATAGAGAATAAAGAAGATGTAGATAATAGGGCAGAGTTAAAAGCAAAGATTAAGACTAAAGAGGTTAAAGCGAACAACCAGGTTATAGATAACTCACCCAAAGAATTAATATATGATCCCTCTTTAACTTATAAGACAACAGGAACAAGAGCAACCCATAGGGTACAAAGTGGAGAGACCTTAATGTCTATTGCTGAAAAGTTTTATAAAAGTAAGAAGTTTTGGAAATATATAGTTGAATATAATCAAGATGTTATACCTAATCCGGATAATGTTCAATCTGGAACCTTACTTAAAATTCCCAATTTAGAGCTTAAATAACTCACAATAGTTAATAAGAAAATAAAATAAGGCGGTGCATATGCACCGCCTTATTTTATTATATGAGGGTATATTTTAAATGAGGAGAGATTTTGAATGGTATGTTAATAAATACTATTTATTAACTACAAAGTTTAACGCAAATAGGTGTTTTATAATCGCTAAGCGTCCATATCATTCAACAAACAAATACTTAATTAGCTGTTAATAAAAGAAAAATATACATAAGATATACTTGAAATGAGTCTGTTTTATGCTTTTAAAATAGCAAAACTTAGGTAAACCTTAAAACTTGTGAATGATGAACTTTGTGAATAAAAGGGCTCTATGGATTCTTATTTTTAGTTTCCATTTAACACTCTTAATGGCTACTGGTCCAATACGGCTAGGGGTAGTGGGGAAGGGAACACCTTCTAGTGAAAGATTATTAGATTATCTTTTGGAGCAGAGGGCTATGAATAAGCTAAATTTAGCAACAATAGCCTATGCTCCAAGTTATAGCTATGAAAATAAACAGAATGCAGTAGAACTCATTCCTTACTCGGTAAGAACCTCACTTTCTGAAAAAGGAATATCTAGGTATCTAACATTAGATTCTCTCCTAAAAGAGGTAGATACCGTTATCTTAGAATCTTATGAGGGCTCATTAGACTTTAACTCTGCTTTCCAAGTCTTGGAAGCAGGAAAAAATCTACTTCTAGAAGAGCCAAAGCATTTTGATCCTTCCGATCTCTTTGTATTATTCTCCCTTTCAAAAAAATACAGAGTTGAGTTGGCTACTTATACCACTTCTAACTTACATAAATACTTAATAAACTTTACCGACTTTGATAACAGTGTAATAGGTTCAAGTCTGCTTCATGAGTACTCTATTAAATCACTTTCTACAAAGCAAAACTTAGCTCAGTTTATCTATTTCGATGAAGAACTGATCTATGCAACTATGCACTGTGGTAAAGAGACTCGTTTATTGGAAATACCACAAAGAGAACCTTATGAAGAGGTCCTCTCTTTTCTGCTAGAAGCTAAAGGGAATGCACATGAGAGGTATTACCTAAAACGTGCAATCTTAAGCTACTTGCTGAATTCGGAAGAGTCAGCCTCTCCAATAAGTTTAAAGAATTGCTACATGCATGCGTTTGATTCCGCTTATAAGAAGATGAATAGATTTCATTAAAACCTTGAATATAACATAGATAGTATGAATTAAAAACTAAGATAATGAAAAACAAAAAGTTTATAGTTAAGGCTACGGTATGGATGGCCTTATGGCTTTGTTTTCCAATTATTTCTATGGCACAAGTGTCACTTAGAGTGTTTGAGAGCAGAGGAAAACAACCTCTCGATAATGTCTCTGTGCTATCAGAAGGAAAGGAAATTAGTCGTAGTGATAAAAATGGACAAGTATTTATTCCTAGCACTTTAGATCAAAGTGTAGAGCTGGTGAAAGATGGGTATGTTAAAACTAAGGTCTCTTTACGAGAAGATGTTTTACAGTATATCTTTCTTGATCCTACATTGAAAGATGAAGTCGAACTCTCTTTGTATGGGAACCGGAAACGAGAGTATGTAACAGCAGCAACTTCTACTCTTTTTGGAGAGACTGTGGCCAACTTACCAGGCACAAATAGAATAAATACACTGGTAGGGCGAATTGCAGGTTTGGGAATAACGCAAGGAAACGGCTTTCCTGGTGATGAGTCAAGTACAATGCAAATTCGCGGGCAACACACCTTTGGAAATCATCCTGGGGTTATTGTTCTTGTAGATGGGTTGCATACAGATTACAATATGCTTGATCCTTATGATATAGAGAAAGTAACTGTTCTGAAAGATGCTGCAGCCACAGCAATTTATGGCTTACATGGGGCGAATGGAGTCTTGCTGATTGAGACCAAACGAGGAAAAGAAGGTCGCCTAAAAGTTAACTATAATGCCCAAGTAACCGCACAAGAACCTTTACGTCTGCCTAAGTTTCTAGATTCATACAATTATGCTGTTCTGTACAATGAGGCTATGTTAAATGACAATCCAACAGCTATACCTAAATATAGTGCAGATGATATAGAAGGGTATCGTACAGGAAAATCTCCATATGCATATCCTAATGTAGATTGGACAAACTTGTTTTTGCGTAAGTATAGCCTACAAACTAGACATAATGTAAACCTATCGGGTGGATCCGATGTTGCAACCTATTATGCATCATTTGGTTATGTTAGTAATGGAGGAGTGTTCTCTACCGATAAAAAAATAAATACCTACAATACAAACTCTGGATTGAGTGCGTTCAATGCACACGGTAATGTTACCGTTAATCTAGGTAAACGATTTAAAGTAGAAGCAGATATTAAGGCTAAGAAAGATAAGAGAAACTATCCAGGAGCTTATTCAAACAGTGTAGATCAAACCGTACTAAGTATGTTATATGCTACACCTTTCAATGCCTATCAGCCTATTACGTTTAATGGGCAATTAGGTGGATGGGTTTCTCAAGTTAATCCTTATGGATATCTAAACTATAGTGGTTACTCTAACTTTGAGACCAATTACATATCTACTAATGTTCGAGCAATCTTTGACTTAGAAGATTTAGTAAAAGGATTATCAATCGATTTTAATTTTGGTATGAATAGCTCAACAGATTATACTGTAAATAGAACAAAGACTTTTGCCTATTACTACCAAACATCTGATGGGATTTTCTGGAGAAAATCAGGAGAAGATGGTACAATATCTAGTGGTGGTGGCTATAAATCACTTAATAGAAGGTATGAACATGGGGTATCTTTGAACTATAACAGAGATTTCTCAAAACATCACATTGATGGAATGGTACGTTTTGATCGTTTACAGAAAAAGGAACATATGTACTCTTCCATTGGAGAAACTTATCAAGGACTTCGAACAAAAATAGGTTATCGATTTGATGATAAGTATCTCGTTGATTTAACTGCTTCTTACCAAGGATGCAACTACTTTCCTTCCTCAAAAAGATATGGTTTTTTCCCCGCTTTATCAGCAGGTTGGCTGTTAAGTAACGAAGAGTTTCTAAAGGGTAACAAGAACATCAACTATTTAAAAGTTAGAGGATCAATTGGTCAGGTAGGGAATACAATAGGTTCAGCATGGGCTACCTACTATGGGTATTTATCTAATTTTGAGCCCGGTCAAGGTGCTATATTTGGCAGCTCACTGACTCAATCACCAGGTATGGTACAATCACGAGTGGCTAACGAAAAAATAACTTGGGAGACAATAACTAAATTTAATATAGGAGTTGACTTTGCTTTATTACAAAACAGGTTGACAGGTAGCATTGATTACTTCACCGAAAAAAACAAAGACATTCTTGTACAAAATGCTATATCAAGTATGTTTGGTGCCGATGTGTGGATGCCAGAGGGTGAAATGAGTAATAAAGGAGTAGAGGTGGATTTAAAATGGAGTGATCATGTGGCAGATTTTTATTATTACATTGGTGGAAATTATGCTTTTGCACGAAATACGATAGACTATCAAAATGAAGAGTTTCGCTCTCATCAGTGGAATTATCGTACAGGTCACCCTTATGCTACTCGATTTGGTTATGTTTTTGATAGATACTTCACAGAGGATGATGATCTCTCATCTTTACCCGATCAATCCTTACTAGGTAGTGTTCAGCCTGGAGATCTTAAATATAAAGATCTTAATGGAGACGGTGTTATTGATGAAAAAGACCAAAGAGCCATAGGGCGAGGAAAAACACCAGAAATTTACTACGGAATTAACTTAGGTGCTTCGTATAAGGGAGTAGATATATCTTGTCTCTTCCAAGGTGTAGCAAACACAACTACCTATAACTCAGGTTACCGATATCATGATTTTAATGCTCAAACAGGAAATGTTTTAGAACATCATTTAAAACGATGGACTCCTGGATCTGGTCAAAATGCAGCATATCCAAGATTGTCGTTAAATGCCCCTAATAATTACCAAACCAGTTCTTTTTGGGTGGAGAAAGCAAATTTCTTGCGACTGAAAAATCTAGAGGTTGGTTATACTCTTCCTAGATCATGGACAGATAAGATGGGGATGACAAGATTAAGAGTCTTTTTAAATGGAACAAATCTCATTTGTTGGGACGATGTTAAGCATAAAGACCCAGAGGGATTAGACTCGGGTATGCGCTACCCTAATGTACGAA
>JASLCM010000268.1 GCA_030151845.1 Bacteroides sp. | reverse complement strand
TATTTAGATACGTGGAGTTCGATTCTCTGCCCAAGTGCCACTTATATAAACTAGGAATAAAAATGGAGAGTAAAAAAGATTTAACGTAAATAGTTACGTAAAGGGTCTCCCCGTGGAGACCCTTTAAGCGTTATATATAGTAGGCTCTTAACCTAATTTAGCTATAAAATGTGGTATAAATCATGAGACTAACTAAAACCTTCTTATATTTGTTATAGTAAAGATGGCAAGGTTTTTGTTCATTTAGAAGAAGTAGTAATGATTAAAAAATAAAAGAATGGCATTTGTTTGGATTCTATTTATCGGAATAGCTTTAATTAGCTTTTTGGTTCAAGCGAACCTTCAGAGTAAGTTTAAGAAATACAGTAAAGTTCCATTAACAAACGGAATGACCGGGCGAGATGTAGCAATGAAAATGCTGCAAGAGAATGGGATATATGACGTACAAGTGATAAGTACTCCCGGTCAACTAACAGATCATTATAACCCTACCAATAAAACAGTAAATTTAAGTGATGGGGTATATATGAGTAATAGTATCATGGCTGCAGCTGTTGCTGCACATGAGTGTGGACATGCCGTGCAACATGCAAGAGCATATGGTCCATTAACTATGCGTAGTAAGCTGGTGCCAGTAGTCTCATTTGCATCCAAATGGGTCAGTTGGTTGTTATTGGCAGGAATACTGATGATTCAAGTTTATCCAGGACTTCTTTTAGCTGGAATTATTCTATTTGCTACAACAACCCTGTTTAGCTTTATTACGCTACCCGTGGAAATTGATGCGAGTAAAAGAGCACTCTCTTGGTTGAATAGCGCGGGAATAACAAACTCTTATAATCATACACAGGCTTCAGATGCATTGCGTTCAGCTGCATATACCTATGTAGTTGCTGCCCTTGGTTCTTTAGCAACACTAATTTATTATGTTATGATCTTTATGGGAAGAAGAAACTAAAAGCTGAGTATATAATAGAAAAGGAGAGGGAGATTACTACCTCTCCTTTTTTTTCTTTATTTTTGCATTTAAATACTAATGAATATGGCAACAAAACCTAGCATACCTAAAGGGACAAGAGACTTTGGCCCTGACGAAATGGCAAAGCGAAATTATATCTTTGATACGATACGTAGTGTTTATCACCTCTACGGCTTTCAGCAAATAGAGACCCCTGCTTTAGAGAATCTTTCAACTTTAATGGGGAAATACGGAGATGAGGGAGATAAACTGTTATTTAAAGTATTAAATTCAGGAGATTATTTTTCTAAAATCTCTGATGAAGACTTATTGGCTAGAGATACCTCTAAATTAGCTGGCAAACTCTGTGACAGAGGATTGCGTTATGACTTAACGGTTCCTTTTGCACGTTATGTTGTTATGCACCGCAATGAGATAACGTTCCCATTTAAGAGATATCAGATTCAGCCTGTATGGAGAGCAGATAGACCACAGAAAGGACGTTATAGAGAATTCTATCAATGTGATGCGGATGTAGTTGGTAGTGATTCTTTATTGAATGAGGTAGAGCTAATTGAAATTATTGATGAGGTTTTCACACGATTCGATGTTCGTGTATGTATTAAGTTAAATAACAGGAAAATACTTAGTGGCATTGCAGAATATATCGATGAGGCCGACAAAATAGTGGATATAACTGTAGCTATAGACAAATTAGATAAGATCGGTTTAGAAAATGTAAATAAGGAGTTAGCCGAAAAAGGTATTCCTAATGAATCAATTCAAAAGTTACAGCCAATAATAAATCTATCAGGTACGAATACAGAGAAGTTGGATACATTGGAGCAAGTTCTAGAGGGGAGTACAATCGGATTAAAAGGAGTCCAAGAGTGTAGATTTATACTGGATACCTTAGCTCAATTTAAACTAAAAAATGAACTTGAGTTAGATTTAACTTTGGCACGTGGGCTAAACTATTATACAGGAGCCATCGTTGAAGTCAAAGCACTGGATGTAGAAATAGGAAGTATCACAGGTGGTGGGAGATACGATAATCTTACCGGGGTTTTTGGACTGAAAGATGTATCTGGAGTTGGGATCTCTTTTGGTGCTGATCGCATCTATGATGTGTTGAACCAACTGGAACTATATCCCAAAGAAAATGCCTCTTCTACGCAGCTCTTATTTGTAAACTTTGGTGAGAAGGAAGCAGCTTATATTGTTGGAGCCTTAGCTGCAGCAAGACGGGCTGGCATTCGCTCAGAAATATATCCTGATTCGGCAAAAATGAAAAAACAGATGAGTTATGCCAATAATAAAGAGGTTCCTTTTGTGGCAATTGTTGGAGAGAATGAAATTAAGGAAAATAAAATAACTTTAAAGAATATGGCCTCTGGAGAGCAGGAGCTTGTCTCTAAAGAGGAGTTGATTGAAAAGGTCTTAGCATACACAAACAAATAGTAGGTAAACTATAGGAGGAACAACAGCTGCAGGCAAGAATTTGTCTGCAGCTGTTGTTTTAATAGTTGTTAAACTTTTTTACAAATACTGACATTTTATAGTGCTCAATAAGATTAATATGTCATTATGTCTTATTCCATGTGTCAGTACAGGGTGTATCATAGAGTGGCACACTTTTAGCTTTAAATAGAGTGTATACAATTAATATGAACGTTTAACATAAAAATAAAAAACTATGAACATTAAACCATTAGCAGATCGAGTTTTAATACTCCCTGCACCCGCAGAAGAAAAAACAGTAGGTGGTATTATTATACCAGATACTGCCAAAGAGAAGCCTTTAAAAGGAGAAGTTGTAGCAGTAGGAAATGGAACTAAAGACGAAGAGATGATTCTTAAAAAAGGGGATCAAGTATTGTATGGAAAATATGCTGGTACTGAACTAGAAGTTGAAGGTAAAAAGTATCTTATAATGCGTCAAAGCGACGTTCTTGCTATTCTTGGTTAATTAAGTAGTTTAACATTTTAGAGTTATAATTATGTCAAAAGAAATTTTATTTAATATAGATGCACGCGACCAACTTAAAAAAGGGGTCGACACATTAGCAAACGCAGTAAAAGTAACATTAGGGCCAAAAGGTCGCAATGTGATTATTGAAAAGAAATTTGGTGCTCCACATATCACTAAAGACGGAGTTACTGTTGCAAAAGAAATTGAGCTAGAAGATGCTTACCAAAATACAGGTGCACAGCTAGTAAAAGAAGTTGCTTCCAAAACAGGAGATGATGCTGGTGATGGAACTACTACAGCTACTGTTTTAGCTCAGGCTATTGTTGCCGAAGGAGTTAAGAATGTGACTGCAGGTGCTAATCCTATGGACTTAAAAAGAGGTATTGATAAAGCTGTAACTGCAGTTGTTAAATCGATACGTGAACACTCAGAAACTGTAGGTGATAACTACAATAAGATTGAACAAGTTGCTACAATTTCTGCTAATAATGATCCAGAGATTGGACAACTTATTGCAGATGCTGTAAGAAAGGTATCTAAAGATGGAGTTATTACTATTGAAGAGGCTAAAGGTACAGATACCTCTATAGGTGTTGTAGAAGGAATGCAATTTGATAGAGGATACTTATCTCCTTATTTCGTCACTAACACAGAGAAGATGGAGTGCGAAATGGAGAACCCATATATTTTAATCTATGATAAGAAGATCTCTAACTTAAAAGAGTTTTTACCAATTTTAGAACCAGCTGTTCAGTCTGGACGTCCTCTTTTAGTTATAGCTGAAGATGTAGATAGCGAGGCTCTAACAACTTTAGTAGTAAACCGTCTTCGTTCACAATTAAAAATATGTGCAGTTAAAGCACCTGGATTCGGTGATAGAAGAAAGGATATGCTAGAAGATATAGCTATTCTAACAGGTGGTGTTGTTATTAGTGAAGAGAAAGGTTTATCTCTTGAACAAGCTACACTTGAAATGTTGGGTAGTGCCGATAAAATTACCGTATCTAAAGACAATACAACCATTAACAATGGTTGTATTGT